>JBAVVB010000053.1:0-6543 GCA_049697075.1 Nitrosotalea sp. | reverse complement strand
TGGTAAAATCCATGTCCATCTCAAAAGCATCACCATGTTCTAGAATCAGATTTTTGACATTGGAGAATTTCCTTTTTGCATCAATGTAAAGCCTGGAATCCTTCTCAACTGAGATCACACTTTTTGCTTTATCACAAAGGTGGGGAATCAGGATTCCTCTGCCAGTTCCCACTTCGAGAACAACATCACTTTTTTTTATGGCAGCAAGATTAACTATAGATTTTGCAATTAAATCAGACGTTAGGAAATGTTGTCCCAGTGAATGGCGTTTATTTTCTGACAAAGAGATTCATCCTAGTTTCACCAGTGATCTCTTCGATGATTCTCTTTGCAACTTGTTTTGCAGGTTCTTTGAGTCCCACTCTTCCTTGTAGGTCCTTGAAATCAGAAAATTTTCGTTTTTCTCGCTCTTCAAGCATTGTCTTCATGTAGGTTTTTCCAATACCTGGAATCAATTCTAGTGCATGTATCCTAGGAGTCAGTGGCTGGGCATTGTTTAGATAATCTACAAATCTTTGCTCGTTCTGCATAACTATCTTTTCAACCACAGATATTAATTCACTTTGTGCAGACGATGAGATTTGATTAAATTCTAGCCTTCCCAGTACTGAAAGAATTTTTGTTCTTCCTTCCTTTCCTATGTAAACACGTTCACCAATTTCAAAAGTAGAATTTGGCATTGCAAGTAACTCTAGTATCGTAAGCCTTTCCTCACCTAATGCTGTAACAATAATTCCATCTCTTCCTCTTACGGTGGTGGACTTGCCTCTAGTTACAAAATCTAATACGTATGCGTACTCTTCATACTTTCTAGTTTGAGCTCTCTCCAAGAAAACTCTACTCCTGAAATCAGGCGTTCTCCTTGATGAGCTTTAGCATTTTTTCAAGCGTTTCTGCTAGAATAAGTTTTTTCCAGCCAAAAGTAAACGCTCTCAGTTCGGCCTCAGTAGTTGGAAGATTGTTTACAATCTCAACTGCTTCTTCGTCAGTTATGTTGCAATCTTTGACAAGTTGTTGCTTGAGTTTTTTTCCGGCCTTTGAATCGATTTTTGCAAACTTGGTAACATAATCATATGTCCATCGCTGAATTTGATCCATAGATTCAGGATCTACTTTTTCCATAATTTCTTTAACTTCTGGAATAGAGATGGGTTGTTTCTTCTTAACTTCTTCCATATTTAGACACCAAACGGTTTGATATGGTCTAACCTAGTGATTAAGGTTTTTGATTTTTTACCAAGATTGACTGCTAATTTTACTGTCCTGCGCCCCACTTCTTTTACAGTACCTACCTTTCCATGGTACCTACGATGTGGTAGAGCTTTGTGTTGAGATGGGTCTATTATCACTAAGACTTTGTCCCCAACCTTGTACTCTCGCAGTAAGAATGATACTCCTCTAATCTCGTCCTTTGTCATTACGGATCGAGCCTTGTGCATAAATCCGTGAGAGTGACCTCGCGGCTTCTTAGTAGTCATATCGCTAAGACTCCAGTTGACCTTAATTTAACACTTACTGGCTGTAAAAAGGAAAGTCGGTCTTGTTTTGGTCTTTGAGAACTTCAATAACTGACAAATAAAGGAAATGAGGATTTATTCCTCTTGATCTTCTTTCTTTTTCTTCTTGGTCTCTTCTTCTGGGTCTGCTACACCACCCTCTGTAACAGTAAAGAGTACTTCTTGTTCTGGGTGATGTGGACTGTCTACCATTCTTGCAATTCTCTTCTTGCCAGATTTCTTTAGGTAAACACGGTAAGTTGAGGCGTGACCAACAACATTTCCTCCGACCGGTCTTGTTGGGTCGCCAAAGAATGTGTCAGGAGACGACTGGACTTGGTTGGTAGCTATTATTGCAACATTATATGCTTCAGCAGTTCTAGCAAGCAAGTGCATGAACTTGTTTAGCCTTTGTTGTCTCACAGAGAGAGTTCCTCTGCCAAGATATTCCGCTCTGAACAATCCAACTGCAGAATCTACTACAATCAATTTTATCTTATTTTCTTCAATTACAGGACCTACTTCTTGCATTATTAGTTCCTGATGAGAGCTATTGTATGCTTTTGCTACTATGATTCTGTCAAGGGCTTTTTCTGGCTCTATTCCTTTTGCTTTTGCAATTGAGACAATTCTTTCTGGTCTGAATGTTCCTTCTGTATCAATGTACAAAACTCCTCCGTCTAATCCACCTTCTTCTTTTGGTTTTTGGACGTTTACACATAATGTGTGACAAAGTTGTGTCTTTCCAGAGCCAAATTCACCATAGACTTCGGTGACTGCCTGTGTTTCTATTCCTCCATCAAACAGAGTATCAAGTGAATTAGTTCCAGTAGAGATCTTGCCTATATCCTGTCTTCTTTTGTAGATCTCAGTCGCACTGACAAACTCTTTTTGAAGTTGACCATTTTCAACTAGTTGTAGTCTTGCCTTGTTTACTATTTTTACAGCTGCATCCATATCCATTCCGGTAATTTCTGCTATATCCACAGGACCTCTTACGACAAGATCCAGTATGTTATGGACTCCTGCATCACTGAGCTTCTTGGAAGTTACGGGGCCTACCCCTTCTAGACTTTCTAATCTTAAATCATCCATCTTACCGTATGTTACGGTACGGGTACCTAATAAAGATATTGTTTGATGGTTCTGTAAACTTGAGAGCACATTTTCTACCTGTCAACCAGAGGCTCATTCGAAAAACCTTACATCGCTAGGCACAAAAGAGGAACTAGGAAATGAATCGCTGGGTACTATTTGGGATTATCATAGCCTCAACTATTGCAATAGCTTTTCCAGTATATCTTTCTCAAACGAATCCAAATCAGCCTCTAATAGGCAACTATCTCTTTGCAGGACTGATAATTGAGGGAATTGTGTTGTTTCTGATTCAAAATCATACTGATAATAAAAGACGTGATGAGGACAGAAAAGAAAAGCATACTCAAACTCTTAACGAAAAGATACTTGAAAAAATAATAGATGTACAGCCCAGAATAGACCGTCATCACAAATTAGTTTTTCAGATACCGAATGATTCTGGCAAGTATAAAGCTATGAAAGTAGATCTGTTTGCATTTGACGATGAAGAAATGCTTTTTGTAGATATGGAATATAGATTGCCACAACCATCTTTAGGTTGGACTCTTAAGCATATTGAGAGTTATAGTGACATAAACAAGCCGTGGAAGGAAGCCAAATCATTAGTTGATAATTATAATAATTCTGTAGAAAGTATAGAGAAGTTATTAAATGAAATAGTTGTAAGTGAGATGAGCGAAAGATTCTCAGGATTCAAGCCAGTTGATCCAGAAGCAAAGCTATCGAATGAGGATCTCTACGACCCTGACGATATATCTCGCCTAATGTATAGAGCTTTTGAAGATTACATTGAAACTGGTACAATTCCAACATTTGATCAAGTGAACATAGAACCAAATGGTGATATCAATTATGTGGTAATTCGTTCACAAAATATAAGGATAGTCCAAAGTTCTAAAGAGATTCTTCTGAATCAAGTAAAAGAACTTCTATTAGCAATATTTAACAATCAAAATCTTCAACAACAATTTCTCAAACTAGGAAAAATTCATGAAGATGCTAAAGAAAAGACACGTCAATTTGGTACTAACCTAGCAGTTTTAGTAAGCGAGTTAAACGAAGGTGCTTTGCTTAAAGGAAAATGTAAACTTGGTTACTATCTACTTTCGGAGATCTTCGCTTAGAATAACTCGTATGGTCTCTGCCACAGTCTCTAACATTCTCTCTTTTCGTTCCTTTTCCAATACTTTTTCCATTTCCTCAGGCACAGATACTAGGATTCGTTTCATTGGCATATATCTATTGATAACTATCGATATATTTAATAATATCGCTAACTACTATATCATTAGATATCTAATGAAAGCACTAGACAAATGCAATAGAGAGGAAAGCGGAAAGGAAATAGCCCTTAATCCCAACGTTCAGATTCTACGAATCAATGATTATACTTACCACGTAAAATCCCAGACAACAAACCGAGAGTATGATGTCATATCTACCGAAAAAGGCTGGATCTGCGGTTGCCCTGACCACACATTTCGTCATATCTGTTGCAAGCATATCCACGCAGTCGAGTTTTCAATCAGGCTTCGAGAGCAAGTGAGAAAAGAAAACGCAGTAACAATAGAACAACTAAACGTATCAGTTTGTACCTATTGTAATTCAGACAAGATAGTAAAGCATGGAGTAAGGCATAATGACAATTATGATATTCAAAGATGGTTTTGCAACGACTGTAAGAAATGGTTCAGTTTCAATATAGGATTTGAAAAGATGCGAGCAAATCCTCAGGCAGTAACATCCGCAATGCAACTATACTTTACAGGCGAATCTCTAAGATCAATTCAAAAGTTCTTGAGATTACAAGGCGTGACCGTATCACACCAAGCTATCTACAAGTGGATAAAGAAATACACAAAGCTAATGGAGAATTACCTATCAAAGATAACTCCACAAGTAGGCGACACATGGAGAGCCGATGAGGTATGGGTAAAGGTCAAAGGCGACATGAAATACCTATTTGCTTTGATGGATGATGAGACTAGATTTTGGATAGCAAAGGAAGTTGCAAATTCAAAGGAAAAGCACGATGCAAGTTCACTATTCAGACAGGCAAAAGAAGTGACAGGAACAAAGCCCAAAGTGATAATCACAGACGGTCTAAGATCTTATGCCGATGCTTACAACAAGGAATTTCGAACACAGCAAAACCCTAGAACAGTTCACATAAAGCAAATAAGGTTGCAAGGACAAAGAAATAACAACAAAATGGAACGACTAAACGGAGAGTTCAGAGATAGAGAGAAGGTTGTTAGAGGACTCAAAAAAGATGATTCTCCGTTAATCTCAGGCTATCAAATTTACCACAATTACGTAAGACCGCACATGAGCTTAGACGGTAAAACACCAAGTGAAGCATGTGGTATCAAGGTAGAGGGCGATGATAAGTGGAAAACTTTGATTCAAAACGCTACCATGAGCCGACAGTTGACAAGGAGAACAGTGAGCCATTAAGTTGACAGAACCTGTTTGATTACACTGGATAGTTAGAGGGTCAAATCATTGACTAAATCAAGTTGTAAAGTTTCGGGTCATTTTCTGGGGTCAAAAAATGGTTGTAAAGTTACGGTTGAATTTGATGGATAGAGACTTAATCTTTTTCTGACACTACTCTGAAATTAGGTGTGACAAAATTTGCTTGTCCGCAATGTGGACATGTAGTCTCCCACTGAGGAACACCTGTTTTTCCATTAAGAACTACATTCTCAAAATTGGATAAAAAATCCGACGGTAGATCAAATTGTTCTTTACACTCATTATTTACACATTGGATAAATGCCATAACAACAAAAAGTTAAAACAGTCTTAAATATGTTTTTTAAAAAATTTAGGAGAGTAGTTTTAGCCAGCAACTATCCTTTCCGTTGGACAGCCAGTTAAAACCACTCAGTTTTAGGATATCATTTATCTCTCTCCACGTCTGCTTTTCCATCCATCCCTTGCAGGTAATCTTGATGGAATCCTTCTCGTTTACAATACTGACCTTCTCGATTCTCTTTCCTAGATGTATTGCAAAGTTACCCTTGGATTCCACGCTTTTTGTTATCAAATCCTTGATCTTGTCATGTCCAAGTTCTAGGTCGATTCCCGATGCTTCCGCAGGCGTGGCATTGTCTAGTCCTGTGTGTCCTCTGACAAAGTTGTGATATGTCATGTAATTGTCTGCAAACCTTTGTGCCGATTGAATCCCAAGTTATCAATGCAACTGGAAAAACTATCATTACAGTAAATGCAATTCCTGATGCTAATTACCTATTTCCTGCACTTCTAGTTGGTGCTACTCTTGTTATTGCGGTTGTTACAGCACTCTCTATGCGGTCTAGCAATAAAAAACAGGATAAACAAATAACGATTCTTGAACAACAGAGTAATCTTAATGCAATGTTAGAAGTTTTTAAAATGTTGAACAATGACACGCATAAAAATGCAGAATCTGTACTTAGTTTACAGTATAGTGGTCATGAAAAAAATCTTTATGTTGGTCAAAATGTAAACGGTACTTTTTTGACACAAGCAAATACGGTTTCAAGAAATTATGACCAATTAGGTCTTTTAGTTGAACGTGGTTTAATTCCAAAAAATGATTATTATGAAATGTTTGGTACAATGACAGTTCTTTATCATCATATTTTATTCGTGGATTTCGATAATCGTAGAACAGCAAGAGGGGAAAGAGATTATCGAACTTTTTTCACAAGATTAGCGATAAATTGTTACGAATATTTGGAAAAGATAAATCGCATCCCATTTGATCCGCTAACAGGTCAATCAATTCCACAAACTGTTTTGCAACAATGGAGAGTAAGTTTACAACCTGATTCTACAGAACGTGGAGTGCCGACTGGATGATTATTGCTAACTTGTAAGCAATTTCTAAGATCTCTATTGCCTTTTGCTTGCGTTTTGAATGAGTGTTAGCCATTTATTGTCACCTTCAATCTTAACC
>JBAVVB010000052.1:0-1508 GCA_049697075.1 Nitrosotalea sp. | reverse complement strand
TTGATGTAGCTAAGAATCTACTAGGAAAGATACTAGTTAGAAGAATCAACAGAATGACAATCTCAGGAATTATTTCTGAAACTGAAGCCTATAGGTACAAGGATGATCCTGCCAGTCATTCATTTGGAGGTAGAACTGAAAGAAACAAAGCAATGTTTGGTGAAATAGGAAGGGCCTATGTTTACTTTACATATGGAATGCATTATTGTGTAAACGCAGTTGCAAAATCTGAGAAATATGATGCAGGTGCAGTATTAATACGAGCCATTGTTCCAAAGGATGGACTTGACTTTATGCTAAAGCAACGTAAAACTGACGTAATCTCTAATCTCGCAAATGGCCCTGCAAAGTTGACTCAATCCCTAAAAATAACAAGAGAGCAATATGGGGAAGATTTGACAAAAGTATCAGGGCTGTATATCGTTGATGGCATAAATGTAAAAAGATCCACAATTGAATCAAGGCCCAGGATTGGAATTAAAAAGGCAGTAGATAACTTGTGGAATTTTAGCATACCTGAAAACTATTTTACAGATTACTGAGATGACGGTGCAGGTCTGACTTCCAAAGTGGCAGTAAGGTCAAGTGATTTTCCTTGTCTGTCCACTGTTATGGTTACCTTGTCGCCTACTGATTTTTCGTCATCCAAGTAGGCAATTATGTCATCAATTGTCTTCATTGGGTGTCCGTCTATAGCAGTTATGATGTCTCCACCATGGGGAATGTTGTTATCATCAAGAGTAGCTGCTATTATGCCGGCAGTATCAGCCGGTCCTCCTGGTACAACCTTTTCAACTATAACACCTTTGAAGTTTCTCGCCAAACCATTAGCTAATGAAATATCAGGATCCATTGTTCTGCCTGCTATTCCAAGATAGGGGTGCTGATACGTTCCATTTTTAATTAAAACTGGAACTATTCTCTCAATGGTATTAGATGGAATGGCAAATCCTACTCCGGAAAAATCTCCAGTATTTGTAGTAATTGCTGTATTCATTCCTATGACTTCACCTAGCAAATTTAATAGCGGACCTCCTGAATTTCCTGGATTGATTGCCGCATCAACCTGAATTATGTCTGGTATTGAATAACCGACATTTTCATTAGGTAATAAGCGCCCTATTGCACTGACTATGCCGGTGGTCATTGTATCGCTGAGGCCAAACGGATTGCCTATGGCAATCACCTGCTGACCAACTTGAATATATGATGAATTTCCTAATGTAAGCGGAATCAAACTCTCATCTGAAAAATTATCAGTAATCTGTATCACAGCAATATCATTATCTGGATCGGTTCCTACAACTTTAGCGGTGTATGTGTTTCCGTCAATAAAAGTGACATTTACTGTACTTGAACCCTCTACAACATGGTTGTTTGTTATTATGCGTCCTTCTTTATCATAAATAAAACCAGACCCTAGCCTTGTTGATTGACTTGAAAGCGGCTGTCCATTTATGATTACGGTATCATCAACTGTAGACACTTTACTAGTTATCTGAACAACG
>JBAVVB010000051.1:0-1700 GCA_049697075.1 Nitrosotalea sp. | reverse complement strand
GTAAGTACAGTTATGTTTCTTCATTTGACAAGCCAATGAAAAAGTTGATGGAGGAACTTATTTCCGATCCCTACGAAGTTATTTCAATCCACAACAAAGAATCAGTAATTGAGATTTTACAGGCAGTTGCAAAGTCAGTGGTGGCAGGAAATGTTTCAGTAAAGGATTCAGGCAAGGCAATAGAACTAATCGAAGAAACGATAGATAGGCTGGATGAATTTTTAAAACTAAAAGGTGCTTTTGCAAAGAAGATTTCTGATCTAGAAGTTAGTCTAAACGTATTTGATGTAAAAATACTAGAAGCAAAAGAAAAAGAACTTGAAAAGGCAAGATCAAACATAACTGACTTGGAGGCATCTAATGAAAAAATAGAAAAAGAGATCAAAGAGAATGAATCAGAGCATAATACTATAAAATTAGAGATAGAGGCGAAGATGACTCGCCTAAATAATGGAAAGGTCATCATTAAAACATAGAATTGAAATCTTGATTTTCTAAGGTTAATTAGTTTCTATGTAAAGGTTATACTGTGATATTTAAGAGAACGCAAGGAGTACGCAGAACCGTAACTATAACTAAACAAATCCGAGATGGGATTCTTACTTACTGTAAAATGAACCATCCCAACGAGGGAATTCTCATTTTACGCGGCAAATACAAAAAAGGGCAGGTCTTTGTAGATGGTTTAGTTATACCGCCATTCTCGCACACTGGACCTACATTTGCAGGTTTTCCACACTCATTTCTGCCCCTAGATGCCAGTTATGTTGGCACCGTTCACTCTCACCCAAGTGGAGTAGCAAAGCCTTCTGTCACTGATCTGCACAATTTTTTTGGTTTTGTTTCAATAATTGTGCAATCCCCATATGATGATAATGACGTATTTGCATACGACCGCGATGGAAATCTACTTGAAATAACAATAAGTTTGGACTAATCATGACAAAAATTTATAAGCTTTTTACTATAACAGGTAATGTTGATAAATTACAAGACTTACCTCATTTTCCTTTTTGGATCACTTGCAGTCAGCATAGGATTACAGATGCTTCTACCATGGCCATTTGGTTTGATAGCCGCATTAGCAATTTTCATAGTATTTCCCCTCTTCTTGAGAAATAGAGCGCTCAAAAGAATGGGAGGGATGGGAACTGACACGGGTAGTGGCGGCGGAGGAGGATTCTTTGGTCAAAGCCAAGGAGTCAAGTACATCTGCCTTGCATGTAATAATAGATTCAAGGGCGGCACCTGTCCAAGATGTGGCTCTAAGATGAAAAGAGCAGACTTCTGAAATTTAAAAATGACCCTTGAAGATCTTAGAAAGAAGGCATTATTCCAAAATACAATAGATACATGGATAATGATTTGTGAGGAAAATAATGCAGATTGGTATTCTCCAGAAAATTACAAAAAATTCATGTCACATCTCTTCCAAAATGGACTCAAACTGCAAAAATTTCCCCTATGCATCAAAGAATCTGGCGGCATGTACCAAAGAGGAAAAGACAAGACCCAGTTTGCAGAGTCACTTGCCCAGTCTACAGACCCCAATGCTGCTGCATATACTATCAGACTTAGTGACGAAACAATAAAGATAATTCGTCAGTTCAATTCTAACGCCGTAGCTTAGGATTAACTATTGCGTCCATTGCATGACCAATAAAGACAAAGGCAAGACCAGTTATTGCAATCATAATTCC
>JBAVVB010000050.1:0-8555 GCA_049697075.1 Nitrosotalea sp. | reverse complement strand
AACACAATAGTCTACATGAAAAAATTGTAGAACATTTTGGACCCTATGCTGGATATTCACAACAATTTCTTTTCAAAATGGAAAGGGATCTCAACAAAAAGAAATGGTTGTAAAAACCCTTAATACGGCTACTAATTGCCCGATATTTGGGCCTGTAGCTCAGCTTGGACAGAGTGCTGGACTTCTAATCCAGTGGTCAAGGGATCGAAGCCCTTCGGGCCCGCTTTTAGAGTCTTGAATATTATTTTAAAAAATATAACATTACCACAATTTATTATCTTCAACTTTGAAATCACATTATGAAAGACATAGAGTTAAAATTGGAAAATTTGAACATAAAGTCTCACGAAATAATCAAAGGCAGAGTACAGGTAAATTATCCCGGCAGGTATGATGGCATAGTCGTAAATACGCAGATATTAAATTCTAATCAGCTCATAGTATACAAATCATACAATAACAAGGCAATATCACAGAATGTCTCACGACTATTTATCAATAGAAATGATATGCCACAGAATTCTGCTGAATTTACAGCTTCAGTCGAGTTTGAGCCAAAAGAACCTCACGAGGTAAAGTTTAGAGCTTCAATAATACAGGAACATAAGGAAATAGAAAGTGATATTTTGTTTGCAAAATTAATTCTCTAAACGATAGATCGAGTTTTTTACAATTTTACTAAGATGTTAGTGCCCCTGGAACTATGTCAATTTCTCCTTTCATCCATGGGTGAACCTCACAATAATATGGAAGAGTGGTTTGTTGCGTAAACAAGAAGGTGTACTGTTTTCCAGGCAATATTGCATCGGAACCAAAATCGCCACTATATCCATCCTTGAATGGTTTATCAGGAGTAACATAATGTGCGACAGAATCCTGATTTGTCCATACTACAAGATTATTTACACCAAGCTGAGCATCTTGCTTCTTTGGAACAAAGTTCTGTTGCTGGTCTTGATTTGAGGAACCAGTAACAATTGATATTTGCATGGTTTCGCCAGGTTTTAGAATTTTCTCTGGAATGATTGGTTTGGCATTAAACTCTGGAATTTAATATTGTTGATAGTATGAAACACCAACTGCTGCTCCCACTATAACTGCAAGCAATGCTATTCCATATGCGTGGCTTGATGTTGGAACGCTCAACTAGTCGTTGATCTTTTTTAATAGTCTTATAAAGTTATACGCCATATCGTATGCCTAAGGATTTTTGAGGTCAGACTTGCCTATTACAGGATCTTTCAAATTCTCTAGGTTTGAGGCTTTTATTTCAGGTGCGATTACAGATGGTTGAGATGGCGGCGGTTTTACAGAATCTTCCTTTTGTGGTGGTACTTTTCCTGCTAGTTCAGGTCCTTCTAAGGACTTGGGAGATTCGGCTTGTGGTTGTGGAGGAGGTGCAGGTGCCTTCTTTGCCTCGTTTAGACCATATCTATAGAGATGGAATAAACCAGCAAACACCATGAGACCTAGCCCTACCAAGAATAGCGAAAAGTTTTTCATACCTGCCAAAACTGCATTGTAGGCAGCGATGTTTATGTACACTTGAAATATCAAGAGGGCAACGATGAGCCAGTTTATCCATTTGCCTGAGAAATTTATCTGGGCTGTTTTATGAGGTCCTTTTGAAGCGGCTAATTTTGCCTTTCTCTCTGCTTCCTTGGCAAGTGATATCATCATGTATGAAAATCCAAAGCCAATTGGTATAAGAAGTAGCATTATCGAGTAGAAGAATATTGGATCTATCACAAGCCTTGCAACTAGTGGCTTTGTGACATCTGGCGAGATGTAAAATCCCCAATAAGTGGTTACCATGACTTGGGTTATACCAGTTATTCCAAAGGCTGTAACTAGTGGTCTTTCTTTCCAAGAGAATTTCTTGTACCGATCAATGAAGGGTGTCATAGCTAGCGCTACAATGAATACGCCTGGCCACAGAACTCCAGTTACAAATTTGTCATATTCAGTTCTAAGGAAAGCGTAGATTCCCGTAAGATACCATTCAGGTACCGTGATACCTGGCGGTACAGTGGGCTGGAACTTTGAGCCCAAGTCAACTGGAAACACTCCACCTGTTATTAACACTGCACCAGAAATTGCCATCACCATTGGTACGTCAAATACCATGAATCTAGGTAGGTGGACTGCCATCAATCCAAGCATTACTACTGGCAAAATGAAGACGTGTAACGTATAGAATCTCAATATAAAGTCTGCAAAGCCAGAACCAAACATTGCATCTCGTATAGTTGGTCCAACTACAGGCATAGAATTAGTAAGCGAAGCTGCAATGCTAATTGCAAGCTCGGCACGTTCACTGAAGATAATGTCATAACCAGTAAAGGCCTCTAGAATTGTTACTGTGCCCAGTACAACTCCTGTTACCCAGATAATCTCATTTCTTATCTTGTATCTTCCACTAAAATACTGATAATACATGTGAAGAACTGCGAGAAGAACCATTGCGTTTGATGCATGATAATGAATATTTCTGATCATGAACCCATATGGAACAGTATTATTGATTTTAGCTACACTGTCCCACGCCCTATCCAATATCGGTTCATAATAGAACATCAGCAATGCACCAGTGACTCCCAGTATTATGAACATGACAAATGTCAACATTCCAAGGAATCCAAATGGACTCACAAATCTAGCTGGAAATGAGAATTTTGTACCAATGAATACAGTTCTCTCTAACCCGTCCCATATCCAGTAGCAGAAATCTGCAAATCCGCTTCTACGTTTTAAGGAAACGACCATATCCCACTATTCCATTTTCGTTGACATTCCATACTGCTGGCAGTATCCACAGATCTCCTGTATTATCAGCTTCAAGATAAAGTGTTGCCAGTACATTTGATGGAGGAGCTTGAAGAGATGCAGGACCTGCAAATGCTTTTCCATTTATCATATTATACATGCTTCCGTGACAGGGACATTCTCCTCTTTTCCTACCATCCTGAGGCCAGTATTTCCACAAACACCACAAATGTAAACACACCATACTATAAACACGAAAAGCACTAACATCCTCTGCGTCACCGCCTAACTCGGAAGGTAGTCGAACAAACTGCCACTGTTTAAATGCTTCTTGATCAAGAACTGGATCTCCACTTTTCGGATATGTTATAACTTCAGAACTATTCTTTGGAAAAGTCTTAACGTTGGCCACTGTTCCGTCTGGCAATATTACCTGAACTCTTGATGGCACTATGTTTGAAGGGTTGGGCATGAATTGGCCCCATGGAACAAAGGGTGCAAAAGTAGTTGCAACGCCCGCAGCGCCTAGAAGTTTAAGAAAGTCTCGCCTAGTGACTGTACCCCTGGTATCTTGCTCAGCCATCCAAAGCTTCGTGATTAAAAAATTGCATATAAATCTTGTCTAGGTTCTTCTTAAAAATCTGAATTTTTTAAAAGTAATAAAGGATATCAAAGACGCTATTGTAATTCCAACCAATATTTCGATCAAAAGTGTAAAATTCTGATCGCTTTTGCTTTGGACAGAGTCAGTATTTGGAATAGAATTATTTACGTTAATTGCGATCTTTTCGCTAGCAACGTTTCCGGCTTTATCTTTAGCAACAGCCTCAATATAGTACGGTCCATTCTGAAGTGCTCTGGTGTCATATTGTATTGTATTATTATCAAAAACTGTCTGGCCTGGAAGATTTACTGCAAGCCAGCCCTTTTCTAGCGGATTGGTTTCATTGATACTTAGATTAACATTGATTATCCCTGAAACAGTAGAACCATTTGTTGGCGACTCAAAAGTAATTGTTGGCGGAGTATTATCTACCACAAATTTGAAATCCTTTGAAACAACATGTCCGACTGTATCTGATACAACAATTTTAAGATCGTGTGATCCCTCTGAGAGATGCTCAATGATGATTGGAAATGCAGTTTCATTAAGTATCTTCGGTTCCGATGAATCTAGATAATATTTTTCATCTTGTATATTTTGGCCAATTATTGTTGGCGTGATCTTGTAGGTATTGTTGATGAATTGTGGAATTTCCAGATTTATCTGTGGTGAATTCTCGCTTGGTAAAATGGTTGAAAACTTGGATGCCATTGTTATTGGTTCTACAACCGATTCTCCTCCAAACAGCGTAGTATGAATTAGGACAGAATATACCCCTGTTTGATTAATTGGCGCATAAACTTCGGTTGATGTCGCATCTTTATTTTTTACTGGATAAAATCCTCCTCCTTCGCTAAACGGCGTGCTTGGACCTAGCCAGTCTCCACTTGGCCATCCCTGAAATTGTCCCAATACGCCAGCCGGAACATTTGTTTGAATTATTCTTCCTTGTGGATCAATGACAAATACTGATAAATTAGTGTCAGGATCTTTCCAAGAAAAAATCATCGTAGCTGTGTTTATGGTTTTGTCAGCAATATCAAAATAATATTCTCTCCAATCTCCTGCATTATATCGGTTAGACATGTCAAATCCCCCTCCCACGTATCCGTTTCCAAAAAGAGGATTTCCATTTGAGCCTTGGATAACAGTTGGTAGATCTTTTGGTTGTAATTTTTTTAACACAACATATGATACAGGTACGTTAACTGTGTGGGATCCATCTTGAAATGAGATAAATCCTTGATATACCCCTGCTGTTTTATCAGACGGAACAACAAGAGTAGCAGACATGATAGCTTGGCTATGAGGTTTTACTTCCATATTGTTTGAATCAAGCCACACTTCATTCCATTGTGTTTTTTTGTAATAGCTAGCAGTAATGGTATAATCAATCGAAGTAGAATTTTGCTTTGTGTCTCCAGACCAGTATGAGTACCTCGTAGGTACAGGGTATACACCAACTAGAGGTATATGCTCAAATTTTGAATTCGGATCAGAAATTCTTACCTCTTGAACTGTTCCCCAAGATCCTCCTCTATTGACAAGCGAAAGTTCTTGCGATGTGGGTTGAGTGTCATTGTGCTTATTGTTCCAGTCATAGACATAGAGAGACGATATTTTCATGTCATCAGCGTAGGTTTTGGCAGAAGAATTCATGTACTCTGAGAATGGGAATGTAAGGTCAAGTACCATCAAAGATGCATCATTTGGAATTGGATTTTGTTTTTGGAAAAAGGACATCAGGTTTGTATGGTTTGTTATTTGAGCAAGTGGCACATAATCAGGCCTGTAAACCCCTTGTTTTTTAATTAAAGAATCCTGTAAGCGAGGTTCTGTTGTTCCATTGTATTGAGAAATTTTCATCAGATCGAGTTTTTGAGGCTCTATTGTTACTTCGATATTATTATCGGTTGGATTTTCGATGGTAAAGGTTGCAGTAGATCTGTCTCCTGGATATAGTCGTCCAGCAAACCAAGGCGTTTCTGGAAATGATGATGTATTTCCTATATGAAGCATCTTCAATCCAAACGCAGAAGAATTCATTGAACTAATAGCTGGTTCCAGTACTTTCTGCACGTTAGAATATGTTGCGTTGTTGTAAACTATGAACGTGTTATCATTTCCCAGTACATAATTAACTGCGCTTGTTACGTTAACTAGTCCAGATCCTTGTGCAAAAGGATCATTCCCCAGATCTGTTGCAGTAGACATTAGTATGTTTCGTACCATAAATGGGTTGTAAGAAATTCCCTTGTCGCGTAAAGCTTGCATCACGATTGCAGCTGAACCGGCTACAAGAGGAGCTGCAAGACTTGTTCCGCCAAATAGAGAAAACGATCCTGTTGAATTTTTGCTGTATTTTGTAACAGAGGTTGGTGTAAAACTGTATTCTCCTACTGCCATTATGTCAGGTTTGGGATCTCCTATCAATGATGGTCCCTTACTTGAGAAACCTGATATGTCACCATAGTAAGCAGTACTATTTCCAAATCTTGGTTGACCCTTAAAGGGGCCATAACCAACAAAGACATTATCAGTTGCAGCCCCTACCGTAAGACCAAAAGGTGCAGCGTCAGGACTTCCTATTGTTCCGTATCCAGGTCCAGCATTACCTGAACTACTTACAGTCAATATTCCAGGATATTTTTCATCCAGTGAGCCTGGAACATTAAGTGCACTAAGTAAAAGTGACTGGATGTCAAGACCCGGTACTGACCCTAGCGCAGGAAAAGTGGAAATTCCCCAGCTGTTAGATAAAATATCTACTCTAGTATTTCCCGAGAATTTCCAATGGTTGTCATTCTGATCAAATCCTGCTGCCCATAACCATCCATATATCGCATCACCAATCCACAATGCCTTTATTGGAACTATCTTAGCTCCAGGGGCAATACCTTGAATTACATATTTTGTAGAGTTTCCATAGATATCATACTGCTGTTTTCCTTGAGATGTGATAGATGCTGCAGTAGCAGTTCCATGTCCACCATAATCATACATTACACCAAAAAAATTACCATGCGGATCAAGAGGAGGAAGTAACGTCCCGTTTATTGCCCCGATTTTTTTATCGATTTTAGCTGATTTTGCAATTACACCGTATAAATCAAGAACTCGTGCACCAACTGTACCTGCACTGTATATCGGATTTCCACCGTGGTTTTTGTCATATACTAAAAATTCGTTTCCACTTCCTAATGTAATTGGTGTTTGTGTAGTGAAGTCAAAATCATATTTCGGAGATAAAACGTTCTCAAGTCTCAAAAAATCCTGGTATGAATCATACATGTCTGGAATAATGGTATCGTATACACCTGGTGTCTTGGAATCAACCACAAGAACAGGGACTAATTGTAGTATTGAAAATTGGTCCTGTGAAACACTTTCATACATCATCCCAAAATGATACATGCCGCTTTTTGACACAATAAAATGCCTTGCGTCTTTGCCTATTTTGTAATCATCGGAAACTGTCCCGTTTACTACAGGTGTACCACCTTTAGGATATTGGGAATTATATACAGGGATGTTCGTCCCTTTCCCTTCCCTGTTTAGATCAAGAAAAACTCCGTTTGAATTTACATAGACAGAAGAGGTTATATTTTTTGGAATTGGCTGTGTGTAGTTTTGAATAACACCATTATTACCAATATTTGCAATGAATGTTGCATTAGTCAATACTAGTCCTTGACCATCTGCATCAATCATAATAGGAATATTGTTTTCATCTCTGGCAAGAGAAGATCTCACATCAAGGTTTGAAAAGTCTGTTCCAGTATCAACTATTCCTACCTTGATACCATTGCCTGTGTAGTTGTATTGTTGAATTACCTTATTAGAACCAAGTATGTCTCCTACCCTAGAGACATCACCGGTCACAGGAGAATTGATTTGCACAGAATCAAATTCCAATGGCAGATCTTCAATTACATTATAACCATCAAGTTTTAGATTTGCGATTTCGTTTGGATTGAAAATGCCTACTGCAAAGGATCCATGACCGGAATTTAATCCATAAATTATATTGTCTGCGCTTTGTGTTATATCCGAAATTGGTCCTGAACCAAAAATTATGTATCTCTTTTCAGAATTTTCGACTGAAATAGGCTGAAAAGTTATTAGACCAGACGTTTGTTCTGTAACAGAAGTTTGCATTTGGTTTGGAATGTCCACATCATAATACGCGTTAATCTGTTTTGGAATTAGCGACATTAGAAGAATGCATATCAAAAAAAACGCTATTTTTGACATCGTCCTACGTGATTTGTGATTTACCATTACTGTTATCTTCGCCTAGCAAGAATAGTTATTTGTAATGCAATGATTACAGCAATCAAAGCAACGACTGGTAGAAAAAGCGAATTAAATTGACCCGAAGCCGCCTCAATATTTTGTACAGTTTGTGACATTGAAGTTACACTCTTGTTCATGTTTTCATTTGCTTGTGATATTGAATCCTGACTTGTGTTCAATACATATCCAAAACCTTGAACTTCTGTTTTTATCTTATCAAGTTCGCTCGATGTAGTATTTAGTACAGAGTTTAATCTTATGATTTGGTTTGAAATTCCTTCTATGCTTTGCTTGAGTACTAGCGTAGCAGCTACTCCATTGGATTCAGTACCTTGACTGAGAGCAATGATATGAAAGACATATGTGCCTTCTTGGGTAGGTGTAAAGTCAACATAGTAAAGTCCTTGGTGAAGAGTGGTAAAGGAATTGGTGAGATCAGTTACGTCTCCGTTTGGAAGATGAACGTGGGAATTGGCAAGTAGTTTTGTGGGATCGCCTGCTACCAGCAGACCATCGCTAGTTACTTGAACAAAAACTCGAAATGTTTGGTTAACAGCTGCAGTTTGTGGGGCATAGACTGATACTAATACTTCTCTTTGTAGTATACGGTGTACCAACGATGAAGACGATGCAAATGCTACATCAACGTTTTGCGAGAATCCTTGTTCTTTAGTAGCAATTGCTTCTACAGAATATGTTCCATATGGATAGTTCGTTGTTGCGTTAGGCCATTGCATCAATACTTGGTTAAAGTCTCCGTTGCTGTCAGCTGTAATCTGATCGAATTGTTTTATGGTTCCATCTGGAGCAAACAATCTAAGAATTACAGTCTCGTTTGACAAAGCCTTACCATATACAAGAAGAGGTTGACCTTCTGAATATACCTGAG
>JBAVVB010000049.1:0-4919 GCA_049697075.1 Nitrosotalea sp. | reverse complement strand
CTGACTACTACATAAGAAAAAGAGATGTTTTAAGATCAAAGATATTACAACAATATTCGCCATATGTTGAGAAGATTCTCTTCAAATCACTTTTAAAAATGAAAGAGGTTTCTGAAAACAAGACCATCGATTACATTCTTTTAAAGTGTGTCGCATAACAACGAACAAACCCTTATTTTGTAGTATGGTATAGTTTCATCATAATACCAGTTCGTCTGGTACCCACTGCGTAGAGTAATTTCTACGCAGGTGCCATTTTATCTCAATCCATACCTACAGGTAAAACATGCGCGTTTCCATCAATAGTTTTAAGAAGTTTGTCACCGAAGATCGAAAAATATGTCTTACATCATTTAAACTAGAGAAAAAGAATTATTAGCACATTTTAACTATCTTGGCATATGGGCCTATTTGGAAAAAAAGAAACGCCTGAAACGAAATGTAAAGAATGTGGTCTTGAATTCAATGACCCTGTACGTTTAGACAGACATATGAAAAAAGCCCACAAGCATGCGCCGCAAAGGAAATCTGACGAACAAGGTTTTTCCACTGGCGGCATGTGGTAAATTCGCGATAGGTATAATTCACTATTCAAACGGCTATAGAAGAAGTTGGTTACCGCAGAGATCCTTGGCAATTTGACTAATTTTATTATTCAAACCATATCAAATTCTGGGTATGTAGGGATTTTCTTCCTTATGGTTGCCGAAAGTGCACTCATTCCCATACCAAGTGAAGTGATCATGCCATTTTCAGGCTATCTTGTTTCAACAGGAAAGTTCAATATCATACTAGTTATCATTGCAGGCTCTATCGGAAATCTCGTAGGAGCATTGATTGCATATTTTGTGGGAGCGTATCTTGGAAGAGGATTTGTCTTAAAATATGGCAAGTATGTCTTACTCAAAAAATCTCATCTCGAGATTGCCGAGTCTTACTTTAAAAAATACGGCGACAGATCAACTTTTGTCAGCAGATTATTGCCAGCGATAAGGACGTACGTTTCCCTACCTGCAGGTGTCGCCAAGATGAATTTAAAGAAATTTGCAGTTTTCACTCTAGCAGGCTCCATAATATGGAATACTGCATTAACATACATTGGCCTAAAATTAGGCGATGAGTGGAATAGCATTAGAAAATATTCAGACTATTTTGACGCTGTTGTTGTAATAGTTGTAATAGTTGCCATTATTGTATACTGGAAGAAGAGAAAGGCCACACAGCCAGTCAACGATCCTTAAAATGGCTTAGCTCTTCGAGTATTATTTTGAATATTGTTTCATTATCAAGTAAAACGCATGGAATGTTGTTTTCCTTGCATGCTTTGCCAACTTCGGTGTCTTCTGTGACCATTATCATGCCATTTTCTTCAGCATATTTTATCATCGAATAGTCACTAGTAAGTTTCTTGCCTTCTGCAACCAGTTTTTTTACACTTAGTGCATCATACCCAAATTCCTTTAGTTTTGCATCTATTCCGTCATACATTGCATCGACCAGGACTTTCATAGGTTAACCTCAAAAGAGTTCCTATTTTTATCATTTGGTTTTATGACAGAGGGGGTTACGGTTCGGCCCAATTCTGTTTTTCTTGCCAAAAAGATGATTTTACGTGTAATGAACTTGATTCTATGAAGGTACATATTGAAACCATATTCTAAAAGGATCCTTTAGAAACATTACACAAAACTTTTAGATCATGTCGTTTTCCGTACCACCATGGAAAAGGAATCAAAATATGTATAAACACGTTCATTCCGCCCTAGCATGAATATGATACTAGATACAATTTTTCTAAATATTTCTGTGAGGGAGTTTTCACATGTGCTTCTCTATTCCTCATATTCTTTGCTAAGAATGACGATCGCCCTTGTCATATCGTACATATTTGCGATAACATATGGTGTTGCAGCAGCACGTAACAAAAAAGCGGAAAAGATACTGATGCCCATCTTAGATATCTTACAATCAGTGCCAATTTTGGGATTCTTTCCTGCTGCCATATTCTTCTTTATTGCATTATTCCATCACAGTTGGGTTGGAGTTGAGATGGCTGCAGTATTTCTCATCTTTACAAGTCAAGCTTGGAATCTTGCCTTTGCAGTGTACGAATCAGTATCATCCATACCTGCAGATTTGGAAGAGGTATCAGGTTCATTTGGATTAAAATGGTGGAAAAAATTCACGACGTTGTACATTCCAGCGTCCTTACCAAAGCTGATCTATAACGGGATTTTATCATGGTCTGCAGGGTGGTATTACTTGGTAGCTGCAGAAATGATCTCCATAGGGTCACAGCAATTTAACATGCATGGCATTGGCAGCTATCTAGCTGAAGCAACTTACACAGGGGATTATCAAGGAACAATCATGGGTCTTTCTGTGCTTGTCATGATGATTCTTTTTGTTGATTTAATATTGTGGCGACCTCTGAGACATTATGCAAACAGATTCAGGTATGAATCAGTGTCCTCTGACGAAGATCAACAGCATAAAGGCGGTGCGCAGGATCAAAGAATCACATGGTTGCGAAGCCACTTGTCCATATTACCTGCCAGACCTACAGGACTAACTCAGGCAATTACTACCAGTAGATTCAAACCAATCATTGCAACCGTCAGACATGCTACAGAGGAACCAAAATTTGTTCAAAGACATCGCAAGCCAATACTGATTACAGCCATAGTCATCATCTTGGGCGTATTTGTGATTACAAGTGAAGCTTTTCTCATAGGGCTAATCTCGTTTCCATCCAGCATATCAAATGACTTGAAAAAACCAGAGATAGCTTCAGTAGCAAGCCAGATCCCTGCCGCATTAGGAGCTTCAATGCTTCGACTACTGGCAGCTTATCTAATCAGCATAGCATGGATTATCCCTCTAGCTCTAAAACTTGCAGGCAAACCAAAATCTTTTGGCACGTCCATATTTACAATGGAGATTCTTGCGTCTCTTCCTGCAACTGCACTCTTTCCAATCATAGTACTAGGAACCATGCATTTGCCCGGTGGTCTACAACTCACGTCAATTATTCTCACAATGACTGGAATGCAATGGTATCTGCTCTTTAACATACTAGGAGGAGTCAAGGCAATCCCATCAGATTTGGTGGAAGCAGCAAAGACATATCGGATCACAGGACTGCAAAAGCTTCGAAAATTTATCCTGCCTGCAATCCTTCCCACATTTATTACTGGAAGCATAACTGCATGGGGTGGGGGATGGAATGCATTGGTTTTATCAGAATATATCACATTTAACAAACAGACATTATCCGTGCAAGGCATTGGGGCATTAATGAATGAGTCAGCGTACAATCTTGGTAGTGTTACTTTGCTTACTTTGACTATTGTTGTGATGGTCTGCGTAGTAGTAGGAATGAACAGACTGATATGGAGACGACTTTACAAAATAACATTTACAAAGTATAAGTTGGATTGATGAGATTAATTGACAACACAAATTGAGATGCCAAAACTAGTTGAACTTCGTAATGTTACCAAGGCATACGGCCCATTAACTCAGAGGCCACAGGTTGTTTTGGAGCACATCAACTTCACGGTACGACAACATGAGTTTGTCAGCATAGTAGGACCGTCAGGATGTGGAAAATCAACGCTCTTGAGAATAATGATAGGCCTTACCAAGCCAGAAGACGGGGATGTGTATTATCACGATAAGAAGCTTGGCGGAATTTGTGAGGCAATGTCAATGGTTTTTCAGACGTTTGCATTATTTCCATGGTTAAATGTTATTGGAAATGTTGAACTTGGACTAGAAGGAAAGCCATTTTCTAAAGAAGAAAAAAGAAAACGAGTATTAGATGTAGTCAAAGTAATTGGTCTTGAAGGATACGAGGAAGCTTATCCAAGAGAACTGTCAGGAGGGATGAAGCAACGTGTCGGACTTGCAAGAGCAATGGTTTCAGAGCCTGAAATTCTTTTGATGGATGAACCGTTCTCAGCATTAGATCCTTTGACCTCTACACACCTAAGAGAAGAGGTATTGCACCTATGGGCAGACCCAACCTTGCCCCCAGAGGCAGTAGTAATGGTAACACATAATGTAGAAGAAGCTGTATACATGGCAGATAGGATTATTGTTTTGACATCTAGGCCAGGCACCATAGCCAAAGAGTTTCACATAGACTTACCCAGACCAAGAGATACGCGAAGCCCTGAACTATACAAGCTTGTAGACGAGATAACAGGATTTATAGTATGATGAAGATTTATTTGGCAGCAATAAAACCGGAATTTGTTTTATGGAGAAAATAGGTTGACCATTCCGCGTGTTCAAGTTGGAAGAATGATTGGGCTCTTGGAGATTTTACAAGACTTTAAGGGCAAGGTGGATTTGGCCAAAGTTGCAGAAGAGCTTAGACTGGAGCTTGATGACATACTTCCTGCAGTGGATGCTGCAAAGCTTTTGCGTCTACTTCAGGTAGATACAGGTGATCTTATTCTAACTGAAGATGGAAAAATGCTACTCTCAAATAATGTAAGCGGTAGAAAAAAAATACTCAACAAGACATTGTCAAGTTTGGGAGAATTCAAAGGCATTACAGATTTTATTAAAAGCAACCATGGCGGAGAAATAACAAAAGATGAGTTCATTGGATTTCTCAAAGAGAACATGCCCGATGTCGATGCAGAGCAGACATTTTCATGGATTGTGGAATGGGGACGCTATTCATTATTGTTAAGATATGATAGCGGCAGTGAAAAAATAAAGATCACACAGAAAAGCACAAGTTCCAAAGAGTAATCACTAGACAAGATAATGGTATTATTCAGTGGCTTTTTCCCAGTGGATATTTTTATCAAATCTTTGATTTCCTTGTTAGTTATTATGCTAAAATAGATCATTTCTATTAAAATTGATTTAAATTAACTATAAATCTAGAATAATCTCTATTT
>JBAVVB010000048.1:0-3543 GCA_049697075.1 Nitrosotalea sp. | reverse complement strand
GCCTTCCTGTACCTCTACTAATTAAAACATCTTTGGTGTTTTTTTAACAATTGTAAAATTTAGGCGTCACGCATGAGATCTATTTAGTGACGGTATCAAATCTTCTTGCCATCAAGACAGAAGAAATGGCATTATATCTAAAGAATAACTGATAAATTGGATTGCAATATAGCTGATCTTGATGCTAGACTATGATTACCCTTTGTACAGGCCACCATCAGAGGGCAAGTCACTTATTTTTCAGGTAACACTTGGATGCTCGTTTAACAAATGTTCGTACTGCGACATGTATAGAACAAAAGAATACCAGGAAAGACCATGGGATGAGATAAAGATGGAAATTGATCTTGCTGCAAAACACATGGCTGGAACAACAAGAATATTTCTTGCAGACGGCGATGCGCTGAACCTGTCAACAGATAAAATGTTACAGATTTTAGACTACATACAAGGCAAGTTTCCAAATCTTGAGAGAATTTCGTGCTATGCCATGCCAAAAAACATTTTGGAAAAATCTACAGAGGACCTGAAAAAACTTTACAATGCTGGGCTTACCATGTTCTATATCGGCATAGAGACAGGCTCTGACATTATACTGAAAAAAATTACAAAAGGTGCAACTAGCCAGACAATCATCAAGGCATGCCAAAAGGCAAAGGACTCTGGCTATACCATATCATGCATGGTGATTCTAGGCCTTGGCGGGAAAAATTACTCAAAACAACACATTGAAGATACTGCAAAGATTCTCAGCGTTACCTCTCCTCATTATGTAGGAGCCCTAACTTTGCATCTAGACAAAGGAATACGCGAAGAGTTTCTCACCAAGTTCAAGGAACCTTTCCTGACAATTGACGATTCTGATGCGCTAGATGAGCTAGAATCCCTTGTGAGCAAGATGGAACCCAAGACTCCGGTGATTTTTCGGGCCAACCATGGCTCCAACGCATATCCAATAGGCGGGACATTCCCACAAGAGAAGCAACAGATGCTTGAAAAAATTACATATCTTAGAGAACATCCTGAATTGTGTAGGCCAGCAGGTTTTAGGGCATTTTAGAATTATTGTCTAGCAACCAGCACAGTTGTGAATGCAGTTTGCCAGAAATGCCAGTGCGTAAGCTAGCAAGTCCATCATGGTACCCATCGACTACGTATGAAAAACTAGTGCATATTTTCTTTGGTACAGTAATGATATTAGCTAGTTGGATTGGTTACTGTGAAATGATTTATTGAGAGGTGGCCCCACTCGTCATCTCCCACTAGTGTGTATACTCCCGGCATGAGTGTTTGGAATTTCTGTCCATTATAATATCCATCAAATGCTACATGATACTGCATTGGGACTTGATAGTTTGTTGAATTGTAGGTTTCAATTACTGCTTGGTTGCTTGAGGGCTGGAATACATAGTCCACGATACCAATGGTTTTACACATGTAAACACCACTCTGATAAAACGCTAGACGTTTACCTTCAGTCATGTTCTCCACTGAATAATTTCCCTCAAACAAGGCCATGCCAAAGGGCAGATGGAACAGACAAGGCAGTATGCTCCATTGTTTTACAGGCCAGTTATGTTGTGGACGTAGTGTCAGTACATTTGGTGATGTGTTGTCAAGTACAATATCCATTGCAATCCCCTGCCCTTCCTTTATTTGAGTGGCATTCACAGATACGTTAAGCGAGAGCAGGGCAGGTGGTGTATTTTCAGAGATTGTCTGATAGGGTTGACTGGGGTTGAATAAATGAGAGAATGATACAATTGCTCCAAATGTTACAATTACTCCAACGCTTATTGCCATAGTGATGTAAAGAGTTAGTGACTTCATATTCTTCCACCCAGTTTTACGCTCAGTCCTCGATTAGATATTATTACATAGAAAATAAGAAGCGATGCGATACTTGCTGCAAGTATAATTCCAGATGCCGGAAACTCTGGCACAGGAGTTGTTGGTTCTGTACTTTGAGTGATAACAAACCCGTCAAGTCTTGCACTAGCTGTTATGTTCAGGTTACCTGGAGCGGCAGTAAGCGGCACCTTGAATTGAAGATTAAAGTTTCCATTCTGATCTGCCTGTACAGTTCTAATCAGAAGCAGGTTTCCTTTTGCATCCTTTACTTGGATGGCAACAAGTTGGCCTGGAGTCACGTCATTGACAAAACCCGTGAGATTCACTGTATCCCCTGGGCCATATGCATTCTTGGATGTGTTAATAGTAATTGATTCATTGCCCAGCTGTGCATAGGAGCTTGGTATAGCAAGCGCTACTAGAGACAAGGCAACTATTGCAAGTAGTGATGAGATTTTCAATTTGCCATACCTACAAGAGTCCTACAAAATATGATAATTCATGTGATTCTGATGTGCCGCCTTTATTTGGCCAGGCAGTTAGCACGTTAGCGTATATGCTGGCAAGGCCTGTCGAGGCCTGGGTGGGCACATAATATGGAATTACTACTTCTGAAGTACCAGGGTTTAGCGTGTATTGTGCTGAGCCTGTCCCCAATGTATCAAGGTTTGAATCAAAGAGATCTATAGTTACAAGAGTTGGAACAGTATAGCTTGATGAAATATTTACCCTGACATAGCCGTTCTGGCCTCTGGTAAATGTTGAGACTGGGTTTCCATTTTGGTCAGTTGGCTGGACTGATGTTATCTGGATACCACTTGAATTGGTAGAGTTGTTCTCCAAGTTTGCAATGCATGGGTTTGTCCCATTAACAACTGTCAGATCCCCACTGCTGTCAAAACATGACTGTACATTGCTGTTTGCAAGGCCATACTCTACATTGAGATTGTTGTTTATCTGTACGACTTGTTCGCGGTTTACTGCTGCATAGCTGTCAAATGTTTGCATTGCTTGGTCCAGGCTTCCACCATTGGCAAGTACGTTTTGCATGGCAGCATTTGCAGCATCTACTCTTTGCTGCATAAAGTCAAATTCTCCCTCAAAGACTCCCTGCGTAGCATTATTTGGTATTGTAGAGAGGAAGGAAGAATAGGCGGCACTAGGAGTTGTGGAAGCGGTAGATTGTTGAAGTGCTGTTAGGTCTTGTTTGAGCTGGCTTGCAGCAGCTACTCTTTGTTGTTGTACCAGTTCATTGTTATCTGTTGCAGCTGTTTCATTTCCAAGTATGTTTGCCACTTGTTGCTTTGAGACCTGAATCTCTTGCAAGATCTTTTGTGCCATAGGATCATTTTGAAGAGATGGACCGACAAGAGTAGTAAACTGGGTGACGTTTCCAGAACTAGTTAGATTAGATACAGCACCAGTCGAGTTGAGTGCAGCAAGATTGACGTTTACTAGTGCAATTGATTGGTCACCAGAGTTTGCTGCAGTACCATTTTGATACGCAAGTGCCAAAAGTTGTGCTTGGGTAGGACTCATAAACGTCAGGGTGTCGTTTTGTATCGCAACACCCAACATAGCTTGTGCTTGAGCATTTGTCATCTTGGCTGATGCAGTAGATACCAGAGTTGTTCCAGTCAGGTTTTGTGGCTTTTGTGTACAAGTTTGCGGAGGAGTTGGCTGGTATGATAC
>JBAVVB010000047.1:0-2369 GCA_049697075.1 Nitrosotalea sp. | reverse complement strand
CTGCTTTGATGCCTGCTTATGCCACATTAATTCTTGGCAGTGCACTGGCACTCTATCTTTATCCCCATGCAATAAACGGCGTGCTAAGTTCTGAGAGCGCACGAAAGCTTAGAACAAGCACTGCACTGCTCCCCCTCTATGGTGTAGGACTTGCGATACTTGCTCTAATGGGCGTACTAGTATTTGCAGTTCCCAATGCAATGAATTTCCTTTCAGGATTTCCAGAAAGTTCCAGAGGCATACTTGTGGTTCCGTCTCTGATAATGTATACAATGCCAGGATGGTTTTCAGGAATCGCATTGCTTGGAATCTTTGTTGGCGGTCTTGTACCTGCTGCCATCATGGCCATGGCTCAGGCAAATTTACTTACAAGAAATATAATAAAAGAATTGAAACCAAATATTTCAAATAGTTCAGAGATTAGAATTACCAAAATTTCATCAACAGTTTTTAAATTCATAGCTCTAGGTTTTGTTTTTGCAGTACCTGCAACATATGCAATATCATTGCAATTGCTTGGCGGAATATTGATTGCTCAAATATTGCCTGCCGTTATTTGTGGATTGTATGTCAAGTCCTTGAGAAAAACTCCTCTCATCATAGGCTTGCTTGTCGGCATAGGTTCTGGGATTTACATGTTAGAAGCTGCAAATAATTTTGGAGCACTAACCGCATCACTTTTCAATACAGGCTTTGGCTCAATCTACATTGCGGTAATATCGCTTGCCATCAATCTAGCAATATCATTTGGTGGAAGCTATGTAGTAAATAAGGCACAGGCGTCAAAAATGGAAAAAAATTAAAACAAGTGCTTGTTCAAAGATTAAAAACACAACAAGATAGAACTATTTTTTGGAACTACTCGTATTCCATTAGTTTCTTCTCTTCTAGAAGAGTGTGCAGATTGTGAACTGCTCTATATACCTCAGTTTCTTTCTTTGTACCAGTACATACTAGTTTTCCAGATGCAAAGATTAGAACGACAGATCTTGGATCAAGCATTCTATGGATTAGTCCTGGAAATTGTTCTGGTTCATACATGCTTCTTGGTAGACTTCGTGCTGCTTTTTCAAGGTGTACTTTTCCACCAAGGCTCACGGAGGCAACTATGTTTTGAATGGTTATCTCAGGGTCATTTTTGATCTTTATTTTCCCTTTTCGAAGTTTCTGAACTACTGTATTTACTGCATTAATAGCTGCCTCTTCAGATTTAGAACCAGTGCAGACCATTTTACCTGAGCTGAAGATCAGTGTTGCAGTCTTTGGAGATTTTAATCTAAAGACTAGACCGGGGAATTGTTCTGGGTGATATTCTACGTCTGGAAATGTTTTTGTTATTTCAACAAGGTCAATTTTTTGATCGACTGAAGCAGAGGCAACAACGTTTACGATGTCGACGATCGGTTTTGTTTGCGGCACTTATAAGGGTACAATTTAGTACCATATATACCAATTACATCCTCTACGCAGGAAAAATTGAAAAAAAATGCTCATAGAATACAATAGAGATCAGACTACAACATCCCAAATCTCTAGTATGAGGCACACGAGATCGTTCCACTAATCTTTTCTATATCCACATCTTTGGATATTTCATAAATGGTGTCAAGGGTCATTAATCCTACAACTCTTAACTTATGATCTTCTTCTGCCATTTCAAAGCCATGTTTTTGTCCAATCTCGAATCTCTTTTTGTCCAAATTCACCCCATGATGGTATTCAACAACAATTTCTCCATGAGGTTCGACATCAGTGAATTTTCTTTCATAATACATCGCTTGCATGGCAAGTTCAGGTTCAATTTTTTTCAGTCTGTTCTTTATGTCACCTAGGAATTCGTCATATTCTGCCTCAATTAGTTGAGACATGATATCAATACGTCAAAATCGTATTTAAGTTTGCCAGCAATACACAAAAACGTGATATGATAACCATGAAACGATCTTATTGAATTATATTCTGCGAGAAAAAAGCTCTCAAAATAAATGAATTTTGGAAAAATATTTGACCGCAAAAAAGCTGACAGTTCTAGTAAAAATCTAGAAGATATTTACAAAATAAAAGAAGAGATCGAGAAAGAAGACAAGATATTCGAAAATGAATTGCCTGCAAAATATGCTTTATTGCAAAAATTTGGCATGCAAGACCTGAAAGCATTATGCAGTGAATTACTAGGAAGCGAACCAGTAGCTGAGAAATACGATGATCCTAAAAGTGGAGAAAGAAAAACACTTCCTCAGTACAAGGAAGATTTCATACATTTCATCATAGATGAATTAGGATTACCTGAGATAAAGGACTATGCAATAAAAAATAAAATTGTGTCTAACGAACTTAAATAACAGCAGTAAAGACTGCAGAATTTAGCT
>JBAVVB010000046.1:0-3935 GCA_049697075.1 Nitrosotalea sp. | reverse complement strand
CTCAAAAGATGAACATGAGGACAGGTCAAGAACAGGCGGACCATCATCTCTTGCAATCCACGATATGGGCCTTGCAACAATGATAGGACATGACAATAAGGATGCAACTGGAAAGCCGCTTTCAATATCAATGAAGAGTACTATAACACGTCTTAGAACATGGGATAGTAGGAGTCAAGTCCATGAATCCCAAGAGAGAAACTTTAGGCAGGCATTCAGTGAGCTTAGCAGAATGAAAGACAAACTTGCACTATCTGATTCTGTGGTTGAAAAAACTGCATACATTTACAGGAAAGCATTAGAGAAAAACCTTGCAAGAGGTAGATCGATTCCAGGATTGATTGCTGCAGCAATGTATTTGGCATGCAGGGACACTGGCACTCCAAGAACATTGAACGAAGTGGCACGCCAAATAAACATAAAGAGAAAAGATGTGTCGAGATGTTACAGGCTACTCTTAAAAGAGCTCGATCTGAAAATGCCCGTATTAGATCCCATAAAATGCATGTCACGAATATCGAGTCAGGCAGGTCTAAGTGAAAAAGTAAAACGACGAGCTCTTACAATTTTAGAAGACGCAAATAAGATGGAAATCACTGCAGGAAAGGATCCTATGGGACTAGCTGCAGCAGCATTGTATCTTTCATGCGTCATAAACAAAGAAGATACAACGCAAAAAGTTATTGCATTAGCAGCTGGAGTTACAGAAGTTACAATAAGAAACAGATGTAAAGGATTACGAGAATTGCTAGACATAAAAATGCCAGACAAATTGAATTTAAAGACGGGGCGCCCTGAAAAATCCATGAGTTCAGTGATCCAAATGATAATACCTGATAGTTCTCAATCTGAAAAAACCTAAGTTATAATGTTAAATTCTTTTCAATCACATTTTCTCCCATCGTATTTAATGGATACAATATTCATGATGAAAATGAATGCTTGGGATAGCAGTGTTTTGGACATCATATGAGTCAGATGAGATATAAAATATAATAAATAGGAAGACAGTGCCTTTCAAGACATGGCTGAGATTCAAGCTTCAATTGAGATCAACGCCCCACTTGATAAAGTCTGGAATACTGTATCAGATCTTGATTCAGAGCCAAAATTCTGGAAGGGAACCAAGGAGGTACGAAACATATCAAAAGAAGGCAATACAGTAAATCGGGAGGTTACTATAGCCTTTAAGGATTCGAAATGCATGCAGATTGTTACCATTTATCCCAAGGAAAAGATCCATGTTAAATTTACAAAGGGAATCATTCAGGGAACAAAAACAGTATTGGTATCTACACAAGGAGAGAAAACGAAGATTGAGGCTGTTTGGGACATTAAACTTTCAGGTATGATGGGGATGTTTACCGGCATGATCAAAAAACACATTCAGAGCGGAACCGAACAAGCTCTTCAAAGTATCAAAGAAGAAATCGAGAGATAATCCCACGATGAATGTTGCCATAGATGTGTTCAATTATACTCTAGCTGCGATACTGGTAGGAGTCTCCCTGACGTGGATTCTTTTAATCAAATCTATGTGGATTACCTTTCGCGACTCTCCATTCTTAGACAAGTTTGACCCAAAGCCGCATGGTACCCCAAAAGTTTCTGTTATTTTACCTGCAAGAAATGAAGAAGGTTTCATTGACAAATGTCTAAACTCGCTAATTGATCAAGACTATGAAAATTACGAGGTAATTGCAATAGACGACAGATCAGATGATAAAACAGGCGAAATAATCAAGAAGATTTCTCAGAGCAATCCAAAAATAAAGTATGTTCTTGCTGCACCCAAGCCAGAAAAGTGGATGGGGAAAAATTGGGCTTGCATAGAGGGTTTCAAGAGGGCTACAGGTGAACTTTTACTTTTCACAGATGCAGATACGACACATTCACGAAATACCATTTCTCTTTCTGTATCACATCTTCTAAGCTATGGTCTTGACGCCTTGACTGTAATTCCAAAGATGCTCTGTCTTGACATATGGACAAAGATCACTTTGCCTGTACTATCAACATTTTTGCATACAAGATTTTCCGCTCTTCGTGTAAACGATTCATCAAAAAAGACAGGTTATTTTTTTGGTAGTTTTTTCATCATGAGAAGAGATACGTATGAAAAAGTCGGTACTCATGAAGGTGTGAAAAATGAGATAGTTGAAGACGGCGCACTTGGCAGAAAAGTAAAGGAAGCAGGGTTTAAGATGAAGATGGTTCGCGGCGAACATCTAGTCGAGGCTGTTTGGGCAAGAGACTGGTCAACACTATGGCATGCATTAAAACGATTAATGATCCCATTGTACCTTCAAACAAGCGGCATTGCTGTCGGAATCTTTGTTGCAGTACTGTTTTTGTTGTTCATGCCATTCCCGATTCTTGCCTATTCTGCAATCTTCGAATCCCTCTCCTTGTCATTTACAATACTGTTTGTAGTGTCATTGATTACAGTAGGTCTTGTTTATCTTGCAAGCATTATGGACGCCACAAAGGGACTGGGACTTTCTGCCAAGTATGCATTATGTTCACCTCTTGGAAGTTCCATAATTGTTGGAGGGTTTGCAAGCGGGATCTTAAATGCAAAAAGCAACAAGGCTGTAACTTGGAGAGGTAGAACGTATTCAATGATAGACACTACTCAAAACTCTATTAGTTTGTAAATGAACCAGTGTAAGGAAATAAGAGTTGAAAAATAATTTAGTTTTGTATTGACAAATAAAAAAGAAGTTTAGATAACGCTAGGTTTCTTAAACCACATTGATCCAATCAAACATCAAGTCTACTAGGATCGGATATGCGTCAGCTGTTCTGTGTGCTATCCTAGTGGGATCCATCTCTACTGCGTCCAAACCTGTACTTGCAAATACAAATCCTTTGATGTATGCTGCATTAGTGTACTTGCTGGCTTCACTTGTTTCTGTTCCTTTATCCTACAAGGTAAAAGGATTCCAAGTGAGATCAAATGATTGGCCACTCATACTTGCAATAACTATATCAGGTGCAGTATTGGCGCCAAGTTTATTTTTCATAGGACTTGAACAAACAACTGCCTCAGATACTGCAATCTTGTCCAATTCAGAGACTATTTTTACAGTTCTTTTTGCGTTGATATTTTTCAAAGAGAAACTCAGACCACGCGGTTACCTAGCTGTGGCGTTGGTTCTGACTGGCGTGGTTATCGTTACAACAAATCTTCAGTTTTCAGACTTTCTTTCAAACCTAAAAAATGGCGGCAACGTGCTGATAATATTGTCAATGTCACTGTGGGCATTGGATAATAACATAAGCAAGATAGCAGCACAACGTGTTGATATTTCAAGGCTAGTACAGCTCAAGGGTCTCATTGGAGGCAGTATACTTTTTGTTTTTGCGCTAGCCATCAAAATTCCAGTAAATATCACACTCATGGAAATTCCAAATATACTTCTAGTCGGAATGGTAGGTTTCGGTATCTCTCTTTACCTATTTTTACATAGTCTCAAAAGAATAGGGACTGTAAAAACCATGTTAATCTATTCTACTGGTACGGTATTTGGTTTGCTATTTGCATCGACGTTTTTACATGAAAAAATTGGATGGTATCAGATTTTGGCTATTGCATTAATGTTAACAGGCATCTATCTTGTCACAAAAGAAAGTAAGAATGTTGAAAAAGTCCATCAAAATTAGCAATTAATTAAACTTCTTTAGTTAAACTGTAGTCATCATAATCTGATAAAATCCAGTGATTCCAACTTTTGAGTTTTGTTGCACGAAACAAAATATTATATGACTACCAGCTACAATCCACATCCTTGGATAAGACTAGCGCTGTTTTAGGTGGAATGTATTGTGTAGTAGTATTAGCTTTGATATCTGTTTTTGTTGCATCTCCATTCAAACTTGATGGTTCACATCAGATAATTCAGAATAACCCATTTGATCAAACCGTGAAAGAC
>JBAVVB010000045.1:0-3287 GCA_049697075.1 Nitrosotalea sp. | reverse complement strand
GCGTCGTACAAGACTTCTGAGAAATTCCTTAGCATACTCATATCGTTTAAAGATTGAAGTTGCAATCTCTCCTTCTACTTTGCTTATTTGGAAGTAAAGCTTGAATTGATGTTGAGAAGGATCGCCTTTTACAATGTCAAATAAGGTAACCTCAACAACTCTACCGACAGCACTTTCATCATCAGTTATAGGAATATACGCAATTGGCACACTATTGAATGCTAAAGGAGCAATAACCGTAACCCATTTTTTCTCTCTCCACTTGTCTTTGACCCTTGTAGTCTTTTGGCGTGCCAACTAAAACCAACCTTTGAAGCCAAAATATAAGTTATGTCAATACTTTTTGTACTCAAAAACAAGATCCGAAACTCTCCTCAAACCGTCGTTAAAGACTTTAAGTATACTTTTTGTGGCTTAAAATGATGTTATCATGATGTGAGTTGCACAATATTTTAGATTGTGCTAGTGCCAACGTATTTCTGTAAAGCCTTTGGTATGGATATGTGCCCATCCTTTGTTTGAAAGTTTTCTAGTATTGCAACCATTGTCCTTGTAGTTGCAACAAGAGTGCTGTTTAGCGTATGCAGGTGCTGTGGTTGCTCATTGGTCTTATCACGGAACCTTATCTTGAGCCTTCTTGCCTGAAAGTCAAGACAATTCGAACAAGAGATTATCTCTCTGTAATTATCCTGTCCTGCCATCCATGCCTCTAGATCGTATGTTTTTGCAGAAATCTTTCCCATGTCACCGCTTGAAAGCAACATGACTCTGTATGGTAACTCGATTTTTTGATAAAATTCTTCTACAATTGCTAGCATTCTTTCATGCTCATTCCAGGATTCTTCAGGTCTTGAAAAAACAAATTGTTCTACTTTTTCAAATTGATGGACTCGAAATATTCCCTTCTGGTCCCTACCATGGGCTCCAGCTTCCTTTCTAAAACATGGACTGACCCCTGCATATCTGAGAGGCAGGCTTTTTCCTTCTATTATCTCATCTGCATGCATTGAAGCAATTGCATGTTCTGATGTACCAATCAAGTAAAGATCTTCTCCCTCAACCTTGTAGATTACATCTTTAAAATCATGTGCGATTATCGCCCCCTCCATAGAACTTTTGTTTATCATGTAGGGAGTTTGAATGGGAGTGTAATTCTTTTCAGATAGAAAGTCTAGTGCAAACTCAATTAATGAGTGACTTAGCTTGACAAGCTGATTTTTCAGATAGTAGAATCTTGCACCAGATACTTTTGCGGCTCTTTCAAGATCTACTAGATCAAGACTTTGTGTCAAGTCTATGTGATCCCGTATCTTGAAATCAAATGCGGGTATATTTCCCCATTTTTTTATTTCTTTGTTTGCTGTTCCATCCTTTCCAGTAGGGACAGATTCATGAATCAAGTTAGGTAATGTTAGAGAAAGTTCCTTGTAGGAATTTTCAGCTCTGACCTGCGTCTCTTCTAATCTCTGTAACTCCTCCGAGACTGAACGCATTTGTTCAATAAGGCCTAATGCATCTTCATTTGATTTCTTTTTTTTTGAAATCTCAACTGATATCTGATTTCTTGTTTTTCTCAGTTCATCTGTTTTTATTATCAGTTCTCTTCTTTCTTTGTCTGATTTTATGAGATCATCAAGAGGAAAATCCACATATCTTGCTTTGAGCATATTTCTTATTTTGTCAGGATTGTCTCTGACGAGTTTTGGATCGAGCATTTAACTAGTCACTCTGAGAATAACTTGAGTTTGTTCAAGAACTTCATCAATAGTAGAGATCAACGTTCGTATATTTCCTTTACCTTCAAATGTAAGAATCAGTGCTTCTTTACCGTTTTCAATTTTAAAGGATAGGTCTTTTGGAAAATCTACATTGTCAGGTTCCAAAGCTTTGTGAATAGCTTCTGCCTTTTTTTCGGAGATATTATTTAGAAATACTTGCACTTTGCATTCTAGAGACATTTTCTTGCAGGTAATCCAGGAATTCGTCTAATTTATCCTTGGTAATTCTAGCACCAGCGGCTGCATTATGTCCGCCGCCTACTCCTGAAACTCTTGCAGCGCATTCTCTCATGAGTAACCCCAAATTTACTTCAGATTTACATCCTGTTGATTTTCGTGAAGAGAATTTTATAGTGCCTTCCTCACCGTTTGTTCTAAGTATTATTATCTTTCCAGTATTTTTTTGCGAGCCTCCAAGAAGTGAAGATACAGCTCCCGTCATGTTTTCTGGTACCAGACCTTCACCATTTACAAGCACGTACGAACCATTGTCTGTTATCCTCCATCTCTCGCTTGATAATGTGTTCATGTATGTTCTCAAAAATGTCCTATATTCTACCAAAATGCTCTCTCCTTCTTGCAACATCTTGGTTCTATCTCCCATGCATATTGCAATACCAACGCCAGCCTTGCGTATTCTGCCGCATGAGTTTAGCATTGTAGAGAATTCTCTTGCATCGCGCAAGAAGCTTCGTCTGTCCTCTCCTACTAACGTGTATGTGTATCCAACAAGCTCATCAATAATATCGCTAGCATTCTTGCTTGGAATGAATTTTGAAATAGTTTGTAAAAGAGTCCTTTTTTCATCTTCGGTAAGCTCTGATGGCACTCTCCATCTTCCGCCATCCTTTAGTTTTATTCCAGATGAATTTAACAATGAAAGACATGCATCACGATTCCACGTAAGACCCTCTATGAAAGGTTGTGAAGTGAAGGCAAGAGCATCGGGAAGGGGTCTTGTCTCTCTTCCTACAAGAAGTATGTCAAGATCAATTTCCACTTGATAATTCTTTTTTGCTATTGCAGCAATCTCAAGATTAACGCCAGTAAAAGATTTTTTCTCTCCGTGATCCTGCCGATCTCCTAGTGCAGCTACTACTGCAATCCACGCCAAATCTGTATTTTCTTTATGCAGAGCGTTTGAAACTAGATATGCCATACCGCCGGCTGATACGTCTAGTCCACCATCCAAATCATACTTCCAAGCATTGATGACCCTTTCATTATCCAATTCTTCTTGCGGAATCTGATGATGATCAACAACCATCCAATTATCATCAAGCGCATTATCCAATTCTTTTGCAAATCCTCCTCCAAGATCAGTTACGATGTGAAATTGTCTTGAATCATTTTTGAGTTTGTCAATCAAATTTTTGCTAAATTCGTTAACTGTTTTAACAGTACATTTTGCTCCGGATCTGATGAGCGATTTTGTTACAATACTCCCAGATGTAATTCCGTCACAATCTAGATGAGTTATTACAGAAATATTTTTGCCAGACCTTATAC
>JBAVVB010000044.1:0-2528 GCA_049697075.1 Nitrosotalea sp. | reverse complement strand
GAATAGAGGTGTCTCTAATTTTGAGCCTTTTTTATTTATAAAATTAGAAAAATAATTGTCTAGTATTTTTCTAGTTTGTTTATTTCTAATCTCTTTGAACTCATGTCATGTAATCCCAAACTTTTTTCCTGCCTTTTCAAAGGCATCAAGTGATCTTGTAATGATATCCTCTGTCAGCCACGAAGTAACAGAAATTCGAATTCTTGCAGTGCCTAGTTCTACGGTGGGATACCTTATGGGCTGTGCAAAAATGCCATTACTTGATAAATATTGGCCAAATTCAATGGCCTTTTTCTCATCTCCGATTATTACGGGGATGATCTGACTCTGAGAGCCTATTTGGTACCCACTTGACTCTAGTCCTTTTCGCATTATACTGATATTTTTCCATAGTTTGATTCTTTTTTGTTCTCTGTTTGAGGACATTTTGTCTAGTGACACCTGTACTAGAAAGTTTGGCAACGCCGAAGTATAGATAAAAGGCCTTGAGGTGTTTATGGCAAGTTCAACGATTTCTTTTTTTGAGGCAACATATCCTCCAAATGCTCCAAGGCCCTTGCTAAGACTGCTGATATACACATCTATTTTTTTAGACACTCCAAGATACTCTGCAGACCCTTGCCCGTCAGTGCCTGCAACAAAATCTCCGTGCGCATCATCTAGGATCAAAAATGCGCTGTATTTTTTGCACAATTCTGAGATCTCTTTTAATTTTGAAAAATCCCCGTTCATGGAAAAGATTCCTTCGGTAACTAAAAACTTGTGTCGCCTATCTTTTCGCAGTTTTTTTTCCAGGTCTTGCATGTCGTTATGTTTGTAGATTGCCTTTTTTGCATGTGATAATCTGCAGGAATCTATTATGCTTGCATGATTGAGCTCGTCACTTAATATCAGATCATTTTTTTGTGGCAGGATTGAAATGATTCCCAAGTTTGCCATGTATCCAGTTGGAAACGTAAGTGCGGCTTCTTGGTGTTTGTGCCTTGCAAGTTTAGATTCTAGTTTTTTAAATAAAGTGTCGTTGCCTGCTACAAGTCTTGAGCTTGACTGAACCTGCATCGATGTTATCTTGGTGTGTCCTAGCCCAAGATAATCATTAGAGGACAAGTTGACAAGTTTTTTTCCTTTTATGAAAATATATGGGCCTGAAACTTTGTTGTCAAGCAGATTGCGATATAGATTAGATCTTTTTATCGCAGCCAGTCTTGCATTTATGAAATTAAACCTAGGCTTCAAGGCCTATCTTTGATATCATATCAAAGTCCTCAACTGGAGAGTTTCCTCCTATTGTGAGGTATCCTCCTGTGATGATGCCGTTGGCACCTCCAAGAAGCGCTTTTTCCTGCTCGCTTGAGAGGTACACTTCTCTGCCTCCTGCTATCTTCAAAATAGTTTTTGGCATTAGAAATCTAAAGACAGCTATTGTGCGCAAAATCTCTGACAAGGAAATCCTTGGCTGCACTTCAAGTGGAGTTCCCTTTTGCGGAACAAGTATGTTTATTGGGCATTCTTCAGGACTGAGGTTTGCCAAGTCAAGGCCAAGCTCTAGTCTTTGCATTCTTGTCTCCCCCATTCCAATGATTCCGCCACAGCACAGTTCAAGACCTACTTTCTTTACTATGACATTGGTATTCATCCTGTCATCATATGTGTGAGTTGTGCATATTTTAGAAAAGAAACTTCTTGATGCTTCTAGATTGTGATTGTATCGCTTTACTCCTAATTTTTTGAGTTGCAATGCCATGCTCTCATCTATGAATCCAAGAGAACAGTTTACTTCAATTCCAACTTTATCGTTTATCTCTTTTATGATATTACACATCTGGGCAAAATCGCTCTGAGTTGGGCCTCGCCATGCGCAAACAAGGCAAAAGCTCTTAACTCCATCTTCTTTTGACATTTTGGCATTTTGAACTATGATATCAGATGGTAATAGCTTGTATGTGTCAATCCCGCTCTTGTAGAATGCTGATTGGGAACAAAATGTACAGTCCTCTTGACATTTTCCTTTTTTTGCATTGATTAGCGATTCAACATCTACAAGATTGCCACTTATCTTGCGTGTGATCTCGTTTGCCGCATCTGATAAAAATTGTAATGATTCATCTGAAATGTTGACAAGTTTTTCAGCGTCATGAGTTGTAATACTATTCCCTGATAATACCTTGTCCTTGCACATAGTAATAAATTCGCGTTCTGAATTCATAGGATATTTTTTTGGGTTCTATTAATTAAGATTGTTATGGTAAACTGACAAGATCTTACTGGTTTACTATTCTAAACACACCGGGCAGGTTCAAATCACAATATTTTTTCTGTGACTTTTTTTATGGTATCTATTACACCGTTAACCAAAAAGTCAAGTTCATTTTCGGGAATTGCAAGAGGTGGTACAATCATTACTATGGGCCCAAGCGTTCTTAGGTAAATTTTATGTTTTTTTGCCTCATTAAAAATTCTCTGGTGTATGTGTTTTTCAGGTGCAATTGGAGACTTTGTTGTCTTGTTACTGACAAGCTCTATTCCCA
>JBAVVB010000043.1:0-16867 GCA_049697075.1 Nitrosotalea sp. | reverse complement strand
ATGGTATCAGTCGATGAGGTTTTACAGACACTAAGTACAGTAATTGACCCAGATCTCAAAAAAGATATTGTCTCAATGGGCATGATAAAGGATCTGGAGATAAATGGAAATGATCTCAAGTTTACTCTGGAATTAACAACTCCCGCATGCCCTTTCAATGAACAGATAGAACAAGATGTACGTCAAGCCCTATCCAAGATTCCGGGTGTATCAAAGCCAGAAATCAAAGTTACTGCCAAGGTAATGGAAGGACGTGCGCTCAGCATGGACGAGATGCTTCCTACTGTTAAGAACATCATAGGCATTGCAAGCGGAAAGGGTGGAGTAGGTAAGACGACTGTTTCTGTAAATCTTGCACTGGCTCTTGCAAACACTGGTGCTAGAGTTGGACTTCTTGATGCAGATATTTATGGTCCAAGTGTACCGCTTATGCTCGGAATGGGAAAAGCTGCACTGGAAGTTGAAAATAACAAACTACAACCTGCAGAATCACACGGATTAAAAGTGGTATCATTTGGATTCTTTGCTGATCAGGAACACCAAGCTGCAATATATCGTGGCCCTATAATTTCAGGAATTTTAAAACAATTTTTGGTAGATACAAACTGGAGTGATCTTGATTATCTAATTGTGGACCTTCCGCCAGGAACAGGAGATATCCCATTGACACTAGCTCAAACAATTCCTATCACTGGTATAGTAGTTGTAACCACTCCTCAAGAAGTTGCAAGCAATGTGGCGGTAAAGGCATTTGGCATGTTCCAAAAACTCAACGTGCCAATCATTGGAGTGATAGAAAATATGAGCTACTTCAAATGTAATAATTGTAATACTGATCATTACATCTTTGGTAAAGATGGTGCAAAAAGAATGGGTGAAAAACATAGTCTGCCATTCTTGGGTGGAATTCCTCTAAATCCTGGTATAATGGAAAGCTCTGACAGTGGCAGACCAGTACTTGTCACTGATCCAAATTCTCCTAATGCTCAGGCATTTATGGCTGTGGCAAAGAATGTGGCAGCAAGATGCAGTGTGATTGCAAGCCAGCTTAGTGAGGAAATGACTGCAGAAGCAACTACATAAAAATAGAATAAAACAAAGGTATCTTGTGCATCTGCCAGACAGTCTGCGTGATAGCCTCAAAAAACCTATGGGGTTGCTAATTAAAGATTCAGAAGTAACAAAAGAGAATATTTTACAAACTATGCCAAAAGATGCTTTTTTGATAACAGTCGGAGATGCTACTACTGAGAAGATGATAAAATTTGGACTTGACCCATCGTTGCAGATAGTTGATTCAATGGAAAAGAGGAACAAGAGAAGCCTGCCAGCGGGAAACATTCGAACAACTCTTGAATGTGTAAATCCAGCAGCAGAGATTACTGATGAGAGCATATCTATCATAAAAAAGGCCTTTCAGGCAGATGTACCGGTTAGAATAATAGTAAAAGGAGAGGAAGACTTGCTGGTCTTGCCTGTTGCCATGCATGCTCCTGAAAATTCTGTCATTATGTATGGACAACCAAATGAAGGGTTGGTCATTGTAAAGGTAACCGAAGAGATAAGAAATAAGGCAACTAAGATTATGAATTCTATGAGTTAGTTGGGGTATGATGACACGGTGGCTGTATGATATGTGATTGCACTACACAAGTTCTGACCCTAAATAACCACTTTTTTGGTAAACTTGGAAAAATACACAAACTCTTGTACGATATTTGACAATTCCAATTAAACTATTTCCAGAAGATCCTCAAGCAATGAAACATGATTTAGATTTGAAAGTTAAGATATTAGAGAAGGTTGGAATCTATTCAAGCAGATTCGGAATTTCAGAACCCAAAGTGTTGCTAACAACTAGAGAAGTTCTTGACATGCCAAAGGAAGTTACCGAGGGAAGGAGGACTTCGGCTTACAAATACTTGGGGGTGTCATATTTGCAACACAATCTAGTCTTTGTCAATATCAAGAAAATACCTGATGACAAGACACTTGAAAATACCATAGTGCACGAGCTTATTCATTTTAGATTTCCCTACTTGAGTCATGGAAAACGCTTCAACAAACTAGTAAGACAAGGCTTGGCAGGAAAAAATTTCAAACCGTACAGAAAAAGAGTGTAAAAATTCTTCTTAAAATTATTTTAAATCATGCCATTATAACATTATATGAGAAAAGTAGAATAAATTTATATAAATACTCCATCCGAGTCTTACTTTCAGATGACGCTCAAAGAACTGATTCCGGTTGGCGCGTCAATCATATCTTTTATCATTGCGGCAGTACTTGCAGCATGGGTATCTAAACAAAAGCCTGGAACACAACAGATGCTAGATATCTCAAATGCTGTGGGGGTAGGTGCAATGGCATTTTTGAGAAGAGAATTTAGAATTGTTATTCCTATAGCCATAGGCCTTGCGATCTTGATTGGTACTGCAATTGGCTTTACCAACGGTATTGCTTTTGCTGTCGGTGCGGGGCTTTCTGCTATTGCTGGATTGATCGCACTTAAAATTACAGTAAAGGCGGCGGTTCGAGCTGCAAATGCATCTGGAAAGGGGCTTGGACACACATTTGCTCTTGCATTTAGGGGTGGGGCAACAGTAGGTCTTGCCGTGCCTGCCATGGCTCTCTTGGGCATGAGTTTACTCTATTTTGCATTTCCAAGTCCTATCACAATTGCTGGTGTTGGCATAGGTGCTAGCTTGATTGCCTTGTTTATCAGAGTCGGTGGTGGAATCTTCACAAAGGCAGCCGACATGGGCGCAGACTTGGTAGGAAAAGTGGAAGCAAATATCCCAGAAGATGATCCACGAAACCCAGCAACGATTGCTGATAACGTGGGAGACAATGTAGGTGACGCAGCTGGAATGGGGTCTGATATTTATGAATCCTATATTGTAACAATGCTTGCATCATTACTGATTGCTGGGCTGATTGGAATTCCTCAGAACTTGTTTTATCCGATGTTAATTGGTGCTTCTGGATTATTTGCATCTATTATTGGCATTGCAACCATAACTCCAAGAAAGATGACAGATGTAAACAAGCCGCTTGCCAACGCATTTTATGTTTCGGCTGCAATAGCAATTGCACTTAATTTTGTCTTCACCTATCTATTTCTTGGTCATACAAAAATCGCGTATGCGCTGTTTGGTAGTACTGTCATAGGAGTTATTCTGGTACCAGTAATACAGAGAATCACGGATTACTTTACAAGTTATAGATTCAAACCAGTCCAAGAAATTGCCGCTTCTGCAAAATGGGGATATGCATCGCTTACACTAATGGGAATAATACAAGGAATGCGTTCGACAGGCCCGTTTATGATTGCCATTGTTGTGGCCTTAGCTACATCGTTTGTATTGGCGTCTTCTGTAGCGCCAGATCCTACACAAACTATGCTTTATGGAATATTTGGTACATCACTTACAGCCATGGCGATGCTAAGCCTTGCAGGAATTGTATTGAGTATAGATGCATTTGGTCCTATCAGTGACAATGCAGGTGGAATTGTAGAAATGACAGGTATGGGAGAAGAAAATCGTAAAGTCACAGATGAAATTGACGCAGTAGGAAATACTACAAAGGCTGTGACTAAAGGTTTTGCAATCGCAAGTGCAGGCCTTGCCGCACTAGCTATGATCCAAGCATTTCAGTATGAGGCGGGAAAAGTATTTCATCACACTTTTGATTATAGTCTTTCAAACCCTGCAGTAGTTGTTGGATTGCTTGTAGGTGGTCTTTTGCCGTTCTTTATTACAAGTCAGCTTATTGCAGCAGTAGCAAGGGCAGCTTCTAAAATGGTGGAAGAAGTAAGGCGTCAATTCAAGGAATTTCCTGGTATTTTGACCCACGAGGTAAAGCCAGATTATGCAAAATGTGTTGATGTTGCAACAGTAGCTTCGTTACGCGAGCTTTGGAAATCTGCGGCAATAACAATTGCAGCGCCCATAGTACTTGGTATAGTTTTGGGACCATCTGCGGTTGTTGGACTTTTGATGGGTGCAGTAATTACCGGAATTTTCCTGGCTTTCCATCTGGCAAATACTGGTGGTGCATGGGATAATGCCAAAAAATACATGGAAATTAACAAACAAAAGGGAACCGAAGAACACAAGATAGCAATTGTTGGCGATATAATTGGGGATCCATACAAGGATACTGCAGGACCTGCACTAAATACAGTCATTAAATTGTTAAACACCGTAGCAATAGTTTTCGTATCTGCGTTTGTTGCTATCTTTGTTCTGTAGATTAATCTGATTTTTTATCATTAACAATCAATGTCATGTCAAGCTCGTCTATTTGAGCCTCTATTGTTTTTCTCATTGCATTGTTATGTTCTGGACAAAACTTGAAGAACCCGTCTACCGTCTCAAAACAACCGCATATCCATTTAGTTTGGATCTCGCCTTCTACCGTCAGTTTGTTGTATTTGCTATTGTTTGCCATGATATGAAATAGGATGAAGCAATCTAAAAAGAGTTTTTAAAAATAAGAGTTTAAAAAATTGAAAAAGGTAGCTACGGACAGCCTTCCATCTTCTGGATAAAGTATCCTTTCTGTTGGATCTCGTTAGCAATTGGCTGAGGTGCACCTTGTGAGTGACAGAATTGACACTCTTCGGTTGTAACTTTTGCATCTGCTTCGTTTATTGTCTTAAGCCATTCTCTTGCATACTGGATTGCCTTTTGATGATCTTTTACATTTGTAATGACATCAAAGTGCATTGTATGGCCGTCCTTTGCCTCTACATATGTGTCGTATACGTGAATTTCCATGTTTTTGATGGACAAAAAAGGGATATTTATTCTAAATCCCACCGGTTTTTATTATCATACATAAAGTACTGGCGATCTTCCAAAGATCAAGAACATTATTCTAGAATTTGATAACGAAATTGCATTACCACCCGATCATTTCAGTTGTCCTCAACTGTCTCTGGAACAAAATGACAAGATACGGCATCTTGTTAGATATAATGGGAAGACAGTGTGGCTTACAAGGAATTTGTGAATAAAGTCCCCCATGGCACAGAGATTACGTTTAGGCTAGAGCAATTCTTTTACGTAACTTGCGTGTATCACTTGTCAGTGTGGGGCCAAAAAGCCGGATTCAAATGTAAAGATTGTAGCGCAACCTTTGTAGATAAAGAGCATTTTGAGCGACATAAAAAGAACATACACAAACAATAATGCTAGAGGATTGTTACATTAACTGGTACTATAGTCGATTCTAAAATATATGCTCTAAATTCGTTATTTACATTTGAATAGATAACCCATGGAACTGGATTTACTTCCATGTACTGACGGTCAGTAGAAGAGGGATAAGCTGCCGAGTTTGGGTGGGAGTGAAAAATTGCCATGACTTCTAAATTCTTCTTCTCCGACTCTTTGTATGCTTTTATGAGATCATCATTTGATATGGTGAAATTAACAGGTGATGGTTCTGCATTCTCTGTTAGAAACACATCTGATGTTAAAAATTTCCCATCGTTACTCTTTCCAAAAAGAATGGCACAAGATTCATTGGGTTCATTTTGCTTTGCATGTCGTATTAGTATGTCAACGTGATTTTTGGAAAGTGTTATCTCTTTTTGTAATGTCATCCTACTATTACTTTTCCAGTCATCCATGGATGAACTGTACAGAAGTACGATGTTGTACCGGCTGTTGTAAATGCATGCTTGAATGTATCTCCTGGTTTGATCAGGCTAGAATCAAATGTTCCTGAGGGTCCAGCACTTGGATCACCGCTTGTGACTGTATGAGATGCAGCGTCTTGGTTGGTCCAAATTACAGTTGTTCCAACTTTGACAGAAAGACTTGCCGGGTCAAAATATTTCTGTCCAGCACTTTGTGTAGATGCACCTTTTGAGATTGTAACATTTGCAACAAGCGGTTGGGTTATCACTATCTTACCTGTCATAAATGGATGTACTGTGCACATGTAATCATATTCGGTTGCATTTAATTTTGATGTGTCAAGAGAGAATGTCTTACCAGCTGAAATCAAATTAGAATCAAATATTGAACCGTCTGGAGCGTTTGTTACAGTGTGAGGCACTGTATCATTATTGGTCCACTCTATTATGTCGCCTTTTGGAACAGTTACAGTATTGGGTGTAAAGTTTGGATTTCCTTTGATGGATGCATTGACTGGAATGGTGACAGATATTACTGGCGCTGTTGACAAAGTCTGATTAGCTGCTTGTGTTGCATTGGTTTCATTTAGTGAATGCAACGAGAATTGCGCACCGGGTCCTATGAATCCAAACGCAGTAAATGATCCAACTCCAACTGCCATGGCTGCCAAAAATATTACTGCTATGGGCCTGAAATATTTTTGTGCCTTCATAGAAGAAAATGCAATGACAACACTTGGTATGATTATGATAATTAAAACGCCTACAAATCTAGGCAATGATGTTATGACGGTATTCAGACTTATTGCATAAGCTCCTACAGAGCCTGCAATTCCAAATATTACAAGAGTGGTTGCTTTAGCTCTTGAACTAGTTGAAACACCTCCGCTTAGAATTCCTGCTGACAAGAACACCATGCCTACAAACATGGTCAAACCAGAAAGTGCCTGCATTCCTGTAAGGAAAGTATTGGCAATTCCCAAGTAGGATAAAATGACTCCTCCAAGACCTATTGCGGTCAAACCCATACCAGGCATCATTAGATCCCAGTCGCTCATCTGTGGTAGTTCGATTAAGTGAGGTACTTAATTCTTTTGACCTCTCGTGACAAACTTCGAAGAAATTAAATCCCCAGCAGACTCGCTAAGACTAGTGGGATTAAAAGAAATACTGGAGATATCAAAACCCCGTATAGTAGTTTTACTTGTAATTACTGCCGTGACATCGATGTATGCAGCCAGCAAATTGATAGGTCCGCCACTTAACTATGTCAGTCTATTGCACATAATCATTGCCGGATCGCTTTCTTCAGCCGGTTCAAGTGCTCTCAATCACTATTATGATCGAGACATCGATCTGTTGATGAAAAGAACCAGTAACAGACCTATCCCGTCCGGAAGAATGTCTGCAAGAAATGTCTTGATATACGGTCTAATTGTAAGTGCCGCCTCTGTAATTTATGCATGGTTTACCCTAAATCCAATTTCTACATTTTTCATTGCGTTAGGAGTTTTCTTTTATGTGATAGTATATACCGTATGGCTCAAGCGTGCAAATTCATCCAATATTGTAATTGGTGGTTTTGCTGGTAGCTGTGCTGCAATGGCTGGATGGTCAGCTGCTACTGGTTCGATGGATATATTGGGCGCACTTGTGGGCATTCTTGTCTTTGCGTGGACTCCTTCCCACTTTTGGTGTCTTGCAATGAAGATAAGAGATGACTATGCAGAAGCACATGTTCCAATGTTACCCGTATTGATTGGCATGCAAAGAACATCAAAATACATACTTGTCAACACTGCAATATTGCTTCCATACTCATTGGCACTTGTAGCATTTGGATTAGGTTATGTCTATCTTGTAATTGCTGCAGTATCAGGCGGTCTAATGTTACTATATCATTACAAACTGACAAAGACTCCAACTTCGGACTTTGCATGGAAAGCCTACAAGGTGACTGCTCCATACCTTACGATAATATTTGTAGGAATTGCACTTGATGCGGCATTCCACTTTCCTGTGATAAAATAAATTATTCTTGTGTGTCTTGTTCTTGTTCGACACCAGGGAATCCTGCTTCGTATTCTTTTTCTAGGCTTTCCCTGTTCTGTTTTTCTATGTCGTCTTCGTTTTCTTCTTTTTCATAAATCTCGACTCTTCTCTCGTCTTTTGTTAACCAAGTAACCTTGATGAGGCCATAGATTTCAAGATTCAGTAGAGTTTTGTTGAATTCGTCTTCAGGAATTGAAATTCCAGCTTTTATCAATGCCTTTGAGAGCTCAGAATCTGTCATAGAGCCTGCATTTTTTATTATTTCATACAATGAATTTCTAAGAGGAATAGTTGCCATATCTAACCATAAAATGCCTTGTCAATTGGCTTGGGTAATGCGTACGATATATTGTCTTTGATTGCAGAATACCAGTCTTCGACGCCTTTGGTGATGGAAGGCTTGATGACTTTTAATGCCGCGGCAAAGTCTCCGCTACTGATTTTTGGTGTATTGTTTCTCATTGCTTGTACTGCAGATTCTCTGCATACTCCTACCAAGTCAGCGCCTGTGTACCCCTTTGTTGAAAGCGCAATCTCCTTCAAGTCGACATCTCCAGATAGAGGCATCTGTCGTGTGAGTGTCTTAATTATTTCAAATCTTCCCTTTTCTTCAGGCGGCGGAATGAAGAGTATCAAATCTAAGCGACCGGGTCTTAACAACGAGGGGTCTATCAGATCAGGTCTATTGGAAATTCCAACAACTATTACTCTTGCAGCTCCCCCATCTTCCATTTCGGTGAGCAATTGACTGAGTAATCTTTCTCCAACTCCTCCTCCTTCTTCAAGTGATTTTGATCTTGCCAACGAATCAAGTTCGTCAAAAATTATAATGCATGGTGATGACGCTTTTGCCTTTCTGAAAATCTCTCTTATTGCCTTTTCCGATTCGCCTACCCATTTTGACAAGATCTCTGCACCTCTGACCAAGATCATGTTGCCACCGCTTTCTGTTGCAAGTGCTCTTGCAAGCATTGTCTTTCCGCATCCGGGAGGTCCATAAAGCAAAGCACCTTTTGGAGGTTTGATGCCCATCTTCTGAAATTTTGCTGGTTCCTTTATCGCTGTAATCAAATTATCATTTAGTGTTCTTTTTGCATCATCTAGTCCACCGACATCTTTCCACCATACTTTTGGACTTTCGACATAGAACTCTCTCATTGCGGTTGGAACAATTTCATGTGTTGCATCGTAAAAGTCCTGGAGACGTATGGTCATCTTCTGCAAGATTGCAGGTGATATCTTTTCAGTCTCCATCTCAATCTCTGGCAAAAATGCTCTAAGAGCTTTCATTGCTGCCTCTCTGCAAAGCGACTTGATGTCAGCACCTGTATATCCATGAAGCTCTGCTGCAAGAATCTTCAAGTCAACATCATCTGCAATGGGCATTCCTCTTGTATGAATATGTAAAATCTCTAATCTGCCATCGGCATTTGGTACTGAGATTTCTATCTCTCTGTCAAATCTACCGGGCCTTCTCAATGCAGGGTCTACGCTTTCTGGTCTATTTGTTGCTCCAAGTACGATGACATTACCTCTATCTGTGAGGCCATCCATCAATGCCAATAACTGAGCCACTACTCTTTTTTCAACATCGCCGTAAGCCTCTTCTCTTTTTGGAGCAATAGCATCAATTTCATCGATAAATACTACGCTTGGGGCATTGTCTTTTGCTTCCTTGAAAATATCTCTAAGTCTTGCCTCTGTCTCTCCATAGTACTTGTTCATTATCTCAGGACCATTTATGGAATAGAAATTGGCCTCTGATTCACTTGCAAGTACTTTTGCAATCAATGTCTTTCCACATCCTGGAGGTCCATACAAGAGAATTCCACTATGTGGTTCTATGTTTAATCTACTGAAAACTTCGGGATGTTTTAATGGAAGTTCTACAATCTCACGCATTCTGTCTATTTGTGCTCTGAGCCCACCTATCTCCTCGTATGTAACACGTGCCTTTTTGTCAACTGACGTATCAGTTAAAATGGTAAGTGCTGTGCCACGGTCTATCTTGGCTACATTTTTTGGTGAAATCTTGTGTATCTTAAAGTCCATGGAATTTCCAAGAATCATTACTGATATTTCATCTCCTTCAGAAAGGGGTAAGCCTTTTAGTCTGTTCTTGACAAAATCTGTAAATTCCTTATCTACTGTAACATTTCCATTAACTGGCATCAGGACTACACTTTTTGCTGGTTTTGCGACAACTTTTCTAACATTGACCAGATCATTTATTCCAACACTAACATTTTTTCTTGTCTGACCATCTATTCTAACCATATCTGGTGCTTTGTTATCATCGTCTGCGGGCCATACTATTGCACAACTAGATTTTTTCCCTATAATCTCTATCATATCTCCTGGTTCAACTTTTAAAAATTCCATAGCTTCCGGTTCTATCCTGGCTCGTCTTTTACCTACGTCTCTCTGCTTAGCTTCTCCAACGCGCATCTGGAGCAGCTCGTCTTTTTTTACCAAAAAGATACCTCCATCACTTGGCGTCTACGGAGGCTCGACTTACTCCAAGTACCTCGAACTCTCCTACGCCTTCAATTGAACGTACACTGTTTTCAAGTGAGTCCATTTGTCCTTCCTTATCATCTAAGAAGAATTCGGCATTAATAAAGTAGAGACCAAAAGCAAGTGGCTCTTTTGTATATTTTGAGAGCATTATGCCGTCCTTTAGAGTTGTCGTGATATTCTTGGCAACATTGTCTAGATCTATTTCAGTACCTGTTGGTAAAATCTTTGCTCGTAATACTAGTCGAGGCATTTTCTTTATGGTCCTTCGAAATCACATGACTTGCACTTGTATATTCTAGCTGCCTCTCTGCAACTTTCACAGCGCCAAAGCAATACCGAGCCACAGTCGGGGCAGTTGAATTTTACACATTTATCATTAGGCATGATTGGTCTATGGCATGAACTGCATACTGGCAAAGTAATAGACGATGACATGTTAGAAGCTGGACTTTCTACCGAATTTATATCTTCCTTATGAATAGATGTACATTCAACTCAATAATCGTCTCAATTCATTTCCTAAGATTGCCTGAATAGCTTTTACCGACCCCTTTACTCCTAAAAGTTTTGCAACCGATACTGTGTGGAAATCAAAACTTCCCTCTTTTGAAATATCCTCTAACACTTGAGGCGTTATTGATTCAAAAAGATCATTGATTGATTTGTTGTCAAGTCTTTCAAGAAGAGATCTGGCAAGAAGCATCTGTTCGAACTCTTTTCCAAATTTATCTAACCACTCTTTCTGATATTTCTGCAACTCGCTTTCTTTTCCAGATTCCAAAAATTTGGATATGGCATTTCCAGCTAATATTCCGCCAAGTCCTGAAGAATAAATTCCACCCGCCGTCGTGGGTTTTGCTTGTCCTGCAGCATCTCCTACAGTTACTATGTTTCTTGTTACAAATTCCTTGATTGGGCCCTTTACCCATATTGGTGCAAATATCTCTCTTACAGTGGAATAACTGCCTTTTTGCTTCAAAAAGTCTTCTAGCACCATTGCTGGGTTGATTCCCTTTCCAGCAACTCCTACCTTTGCCTCATCGCGCCTAGTTGGTATTATCCATGCAAAGAATCCTGGATATTTTTCTTGATCAAGATATACTTCGACTTGTTCCTTGTCAATCCAGTCCGCATATACCTCATATTGTGCGGATTGTAGTGTTCCAGTACGGTCCTTGTGAATCAAAGAGGATACTCCTCTTGCATCAACTATGATCTTACACTTGATATCTCCATCAGTTGTCCTAACTCCGTCTTTGGTTATTTCTCTAAGTGATGATCTTACTCGTATTTCGGCACCATTGACTTTGGCTTGATGTGCAATTTGCTTATCAAACTCTCTTCTATCTAGTACTATGACCTGCTGTGGTCTTGCATCAAGTGTAAAGCTCTTTCCTGATGGTGCTACCATTCGGGCTGATCTAACCTTGTTATCAAGTGTAGCCCTCATTGGGATGATTCCAAGATCATCCATGGCTGATATGCTTACAAGTCCCCCGCAGTGCTCTGGCGTTCCAATCTCATAATCTTCTTCTATGACAAGAACCTTGTGGCCTTGCGCTGCAATTTCTCTTGCACACAAGAGTCCTGCCACACTTCCACCTGCAACAACTACGTCGTAATCCACACCTTGTTACTTTTTATCATTTATTTATATCAAACATACTGCCAAGAAACCTCTGCCTCTTGTTTGGAATACAAATCACGTGTTTGTAAAAAACAGAACAAATTTCTGCGTTCTTTAACTATTGAAGATTTTATGTCTCAAGTCAGTTATAGTTCATGACAAAAATACTTTCAATTCAAAAGTTTAACATGTACTATTATTATTCCAAATTGATATGGGTACCATTAAACAAGTAATAGTGGTAAGAAAGGATCTTGGAATGGGTACTGGAAAGATTGCGGCCCAAGTGGGGCATGCATGTGTTCTAGGTGCAGAACATGTGAGAAAATCTCATAGGGAATGGTATGACGCATGGCAAGAATCTGGTCAAGAAAAAGTAGTGCTCAAGGTTTCAAGTTTATCTGAATTAGAAAATGTAAAAAAACATGTAATCACTCTTGGCCTGCCATGGTCAGAGGTAACCGACGCGGGTCATACTCAGATTGAACCGGGAACAGTAACTTGCATCTCTATAGGGCCTGCTCCTGAAGACACGATTGATAAGGTTACCAAAAGTCTGAAATTGCTTTAGATCTGCTTTTCGCGGTCTCTTACTTTTGCATCAAACGTAGCTGTGATATTCTGTCCAGGCTGTGCATTGCATGGAGGTATCTTTATGACGAAATGATCATGAGTCTCAACATAACAACCATCTTGGTCTACTGCTTTTACTGTAACTTCCTCAGTTACCATGGTGGGAATAAGGTTCCAAAATGGAAACACCGCTGTGGTCATAATTACAATTGCCGCTGCAATTCCGCCAAATATGAGCAGTTTTTCATTCATACATCTGATCGAAAGTAATCCCGTATTTAGCACTATTGCGTCTACTATGACCTTATTTGCAAAGAGTGGGAATATTAGAAATCCTCTTAAATCCTTAATCATCGAGGAATTTCATGTTCGTAGTTGTAGCCGAGATTCAACTCAAAAATGGAACAGAGGAAGAATTCAAAAAATGGGTAAATGAATCTAACAAGGATCTTGCCAAGTTTGATGGATTCATCAATAGACGATTGTTGGCAACTCGTACTGGTAAACATGCCCTCTTGATAGAGTTTGAGAGTCAGGAAAAGTTTGAAAAAATGCATCAAACACAAGAACATTTTAGAATTCAATCAAAGGGCCATTCATACATGGAAACTACTCCTAGGCCAACATTTTACAAAGTAGTTGCCAATTAAAGTTCTAGTCTGTATCCTCTTTTATGTGTGAAAGCAATTTTTTGGTCTAATTGTGGGATTTTTGGTTATTGAACAAGAAAAAGTCTGACCAAGACACTATCTTATAGGTAGTGAATCTTCATGTGGTTTCTGTGCACCGTCTCAAATTGAGTTACATGGCCACAGTGAACGCACGAAAAAAACTGGTCTGATGTATCTTGCGGAGGTGCCTCTATCTTATAACCATCAAGTGCAACTACTGAAATGACATCATTTTTCTGTATTACTGCAAAGTGTCTTTCACATCCCAAAGATGCAAGAAACATTTTGATTGCCGTGATTACATTTGCGGCGTTAATCTCCTCGTCTTCTATAGGGGCAAGAACAAACTCGCGTGACTTTAGGGCCGGAACTGCTCCAACTTGGTCAGAAGTATATACTGCCAATGTTGATTTTATGGGAAGGATATCCCTGCAGTTAACAGTGATCATGCCATATGCAAAAACAGCACTTTATTTTAGTTTAACAAAAATTCTTCCCATTCTGGTGTTTTCTTCAAAACCGAAAAATTACTCTTGTAGAGTATCTCTCTTTTACCTGCCTCATTTATGGTCCCAATTCTGCGTATTACTTTATAGTCAAGTAATTTTTGCATCTTTCTATACGCCGTGCTTGTAGGTATATTACATTCGACGCAAAGTTGGGTTGTAGATTTTGGAACCGTCATAATTGATTTCAGTATCATTCTATTGGCTTTGTCTGACAAGAGATCTTGCATCTCTTCATCATTAATATTTTCAATCTCGAGCATCACTCTTAATTTTGCTTCTTCGATTTAATGGGTTACTTAACTAAGTTACCTAGCCTTTTTGTACATGTCTTTTTTTAACATCTTAAAATAAAAATTTGAAACATGCGATCTTACATTTATTGACTTGAAAAGAATCCGTGGCAAAAAAAGAGCAAAGATTTACATAAATAACTTGACGCAGTTCTGCCAGTGAATGACATATATGAGAATGCGGCACATGACTTTCTTGAACTTGCAAGCGAACAACGTCTGAACATAATATTCAAACTTTTAGAGAAAAAATCAAAGATCTCAAACATGGCCAAAGAATTACACGCTACGGTTCAGGAGGTTCATAGGAACTTTGAGCGGCTATCCGATGCAGGATTGATTGTAAAGGATCGTGACGGCTTGTATGATCTTACTACCTATGGTAAAACAATGTGTACCCAAGTCCCATCGCTGTTGTTTCTTTCTAAGAATAGAAAATATTTTGAGAATCACAATTTTGGAGATGTTTCAATGAAGTTTATACAAAGAATAGGCGCACTTGCGGGAGGGCAACAAGTTAAAGGATTTGTCAAGGTTCTAGAGCAATGGAAATCAATTTACAAAAATGCGGATGAGTTTGTTTATGAAATTTTTACCGAAGTGCCACTTGATCTAATAGAACCACTGTTAACCAAAGTAAGAAAGGGGGTTAAACTAAATTACATTTTTTCAGAGTCTGTTATAGTTCCTAAAGGCAGACAAGATCTGCTCAAAAAATTAGGTATGAAAGATTTAATCGATAAAGGCTTGGTTGAGCGAAAAATGAGTGCAGGTACTGATGTGATCGTAGTATTAAATGAGAAAGAGGCATGTGTTGGTTTTCCAACCATGGATGGCGTTACAGACATACGTGAGATGTTTTATAGTAAAGATCCTCTGTTCCACGAATGGTGTCTGGACTATTTTAGATACTGCTGGTATAACTCTGACTCGTTTCAAGAAAGCAAAATTCACGAGTAAATAGCGGTATGAATTTAATCAGTAACATATTCTAAAATTTCATTGCTTGGCTTTACCACAGAATATCTACATTGCGTAAACTGCAAATCTGCTCTATCCATTGAATCATTGATATCTAATGAGGAAATTCAAGAAGGATTTCTCAATTGTGTAAAATGTGACCATAGGTATCCTGTGATATCCTCTGTACCTTTTATGTTAGACAACTTTTCGTCATACCTCTCAATTAGGATGGCGCTAGGGGGTCAGTTGATGCTGATGGCAAAATCTCAAAAAATGAAGTCATTTGTAAAGAAAGCCTTGGGAAAAATAAACCGTGCATCTGAAGATACTTCGAACCTGGAAAGAAACTGGACCGTGATTTACAAACGTAGTATGGGCTCAAAATTCTATGCGCGTGTCAAAGACTCACTTCAGAAATTACCTAGATGTGACCTTGTACTGGAACATGGGTGTTCGATAGGTTATGTGGCAAGAGAATCTGCAAAACAAAACTCTCGTGTATTTGGAATAGACAAATCATTTTATGCAATTCTGGAAGCAAAGAAGCGCCAAAGAAAAAATTCAGATTTTGTGGTAGCTGACTCACTAAACACTCCTTTTGGGAATAAAAAATTTGATTTGGTAATTGCCTTAAACTTGCTTGATATTGTAGAGCCATCAGAACTCTTACCGATTGTTTCACGCCAATCTGGGCGATTTCTTGTGTTGTCAGACCCATATGACTTTGAGCGAGGGAAAAATTCGGTAAAATCAAAAACAGGCCCAGACGAACTAAGGTCATACCTGAGTAATGCTGGGTTTAAATTAATTCAAAGAACCGTACATCCAAGCTTTATTCAATGGAAATTAAACATGAATTCCAGACTGAGTTTGAATTACAAGGTAGATCTGATTGTTGCACAAAAATAATTAGATTTGTTGTGCTGTGTCAGGAACTCGCTGGTTAATCATCTTGGATAGACCTCGCATATAGTTTTGGGCAAAAGTTGTTACAGGCTGGGAAGAATACCATATACATCCCAACACCTCGCAGTCATGACACGTCCTTGCAATCTCCCATTGTGGCGCACTCCAGATTTCATCTACGCTATTTTCAAGAAGGTTGTACGTGTTTTCTGGTTTGCTATACTTCCAGCATGGTACAATGACTGTACCATTTCCGTTAACAAAGATGCTTTTCCACACCCCGCATTCATCATACATGCCACGCCCGTGCTCGATTATCTGTTCAAAATATTGCGGCGGGATCATGATTTGAGGGTCTTCTTTGCTATGTATGTGCTCAAGCACACTCTGACAAACTTTCACGATGGTTTCCCTGTCAGGAAGTAGAGAATAATCTACATCTGATCTGTCTTCAACAAATGTAAGAGAAACTGAACTTACGCCGAGCTCTTTTACTCTCTTAAAATATGATTTGTCGATGAATTCTTTTGTATTAAATTTGGTTATGACCGAATTGAAGTAATGTGGGACCTTGTGCTCTGTTAACAATTGTAGGTTTTGCATTACACGTTGATACATTTGTGGGGTAACCCCACGAACTTTGCAATAAGATTCCTCAAACACAGAATCTATACTACATGTAATGAACTGGACATAGTTTTTTAATTCATCAAGATCAATTGTATGTAACAATGAACAGTTTGTAATCAATGTGATTGGCAATTTGAGGTTGTACACATGACGTACAAGCTCCATGAAATCTGGCCTGCTTGTAGGTTCTCCGCCCTCTATTATGGACCAAATGCAGTACTCTGCAACTTTGTCAAAAATCTGTTTCCATTGTTCAGTTGTCAAGTCGTTTTTGCTTGCAAGCTTTATCTGACCTTGTTTGTCAGAATCACCAAATGGGCACATGGGGCAATAGTAATTACAATAATGGGTGAGGCTAAAAACTGCAATTATGGGTCTCCTTCTTCCGACCACTCTATTCAGAGACCACTTGCCAACTCTGTTGATTGTCCTAATTACGTCTACGACCACATTCTAGTTCATTCTTAAATCTATTA
>JBAVVB010000042.1:0-1947 GCA_049697075.1 Nitrosotalea sp. | reverse complement strand
GGACCTGGAGCAAAAACAGTTTTACCGTCAAAGGCACTAGTAAAAATTGATTTTAGGCTTGTTCCAAAAATGGATCCTACAAGACAACTATCTAGACTAAAGAGACATCTCAAAGACAAAGGATTCGGGGATATCAAAGTACAAATGATTCATGGGGAGGCAGCTTCTAGAACTAAAATCTCTGATCCATTTGTAAAGATAGTAAAAAAGGCTGCAGACGAATCTTTTGGAACGTCAATAATAAGCGTCTCATCTGCTGGAACGGGACCAATGTATTCATTTTCCAAAGTGCTCAAGGCTCCATGCATTTCAATTGGGAGTACATATGTCTACGCAAGGATCCACTCACCTAATGAATTTGCAAGAATTGATCTGCTAAAAAAGACGACAAAATGTATGTGTAAAATAATAAAAAAATTCAGTGCCTAGCGGGGAAAATCCTGGGCGGGTGATTTTTTTGCATGTTGGCTAAAGCACCTGATCTTGACGGCAAGAAGAATTTGGATCACAAGTGATTCAGAGAAAGGCCTTTATTGTGCTCATTTGGCAGTTCAATTATGGCCTTTATGTACATGCCAGGCGCTACGGCAGTTGGAATAACCTACGACGGAGGTATAGTACTAGCAAGCGAGAGAAGGATATCTTATGGAAATTTTGTGGTAAGTAAAAACACAAAGAAGACTTTTAAAATAACAGATTTTGTAGGCGCATGCTGCGCAGGAATGGTGGCAGACATGCAGGTTTTGGCAATGCAGATGCGTGCACTGACAAAGATTAGAAAATTGGAACTCAAAAGGGAGATTCCGCCAAATTCTGTAGCTAAAATGATGTCATCTCTCATGTATGAAAGGAGATTTTATCCATTGCTTACTCAGGTAATTGTTGGTGGTGTTAATGGTGATGCTACAATTTATACACTTGACCCGTTAGGTTCTGTTCTTCCAGATGATTATGCAGCTGTAGGTACAGGTGCAGAAATGGCACTGGGAGTATTAGATCAGGAATTCAAAAAAGGAATGAAGGAAAAGGACGCAGTAACACTTGCAGTAAAATCAATCAAGTCTGCTATAATGCGAGATGCCGCAAGCGGAGATGGCATTGATGTGTTAGTTATTGACAAGAACGGATCAAGAGAGTCCACCGAAAACTAGTTACTTTTTTATTATTTTTGCAGATTCCCAATATTTGTCTGAGATATAATGTAAATTCTTGATCACCTCTCCTTTTGTGATATTGGGCATCTCATTGCTTGGTATGAGAGCTTTTCCTATTGCAAGAAATTTGTTATGGGTTTCCTCTGCAACACATATGATTTGATCTTTTTGAAAGTCAGTATATTTTTTGATACCTGGGCGCATGATATTTGCCCCATTGCATACAAACTTTATCGCCCCTGCATCTACCATGATTTTTGGAAATCTTTCAAGCAAAGAAGTTTCAGAAAGAAATGGAAGATATGTTTCATCAATTTTAACTGCCATGAAACCATCGCCTGTGATTATAGACGTTTCATCATCAATCTCATATTTCACTAATGTCTTTAATTTTGGTAACTCTATTTTCCACTGGGATGCAATCGCTTCTAGAATATCATTGCTGTCGCTCTTAGATAGTGGATGTGATTTCAAACTCTAGACATTTCCTGTTTTATATCAAGTAAATCACGTAATATGGAACTTGCAGTCTCCATGCCGCCAGCGCCACGTCCAATTATGGTCTGCTGACCAGAATGTTCTGAATTAAAGGTAATTGCATTTAATGTCCCGTTGACACAAAGAGGATCCTCTACTGGTATTTCTCTTGGAGCTACCTCTAGGTCTTTATTGCATGATGCAATTAGTTTGACTGCGGCATGATTAGTTGATGCTTTCTTAATGTCAGAAGTTGATACATCTCTGATTCCGATTCTCTTGATATCTTTGATGGTTACTTTCATGTCCATTATCC
>JBAVVB010000041.1:0-5407 GCA_049697075.1 Nitrosotalea sp. | reverse complement strand
ACCAGTAGCAGAAGCTACTACCGCAGTGGGTAGGTTTACAATTTTAGAAACGATTGAAAAATGCAAATCAATAGAAATAGAGGTTCTATACGGAGATACCGATTCTTTATTTCTCAAAGGTCCTACGCGTGAACAGATCCAAAAAATAGTAGACTGGGCAAAAGAGGAATTCGGTGTTGACCTTGATTTAGATAAAGAATACCGCTATGTTGTTTTTAGCACTAGAAAAAAGAATTATCTTGGAGTTCAGAAGGATGGCAAGGTAGATGTAAAAGGCTTAACTGGTAAGAAATCTCACACCCCACCATTCATTCGAAAGTTATTCTATGAGATACTAGAAATCTTGTCCAAGGTACAATCGGAGAATGAATTCTCACAGTCAAAGCAAAAGGTAGGAGACATGATATCACAGTATGCCAAGAACCTCAAAGCAAGACAAATTCCATTAAATGAGCTTGCATTCAATGTAATGATAAGCAAGGCTCCTTCGGAATATGTAAAAACAATTCCGCAGCACATACGTGCGGCTAAACTATTAGAACAGACAAGAGAGATTAAAAAAGGCGATATTATCTCGTATGTGAAAATAATAAACAAGCCAGGGGTAAAACCAGTGGAGATGGCACGTCCTGATGAGATTGATTCTGCAAAATATATGGAATTTATGGAGAGCACCTTTGATCAAATACTGTCATCCATGGATTTGGACTTTAGTACTTTAATTGGAGCACCAAAACAAACAGGTCTAGATCAATTCTTTTGGAATTAGAATGAATTGCTCTAGATGTGGCTCTCCAATGGAAGTGATACATCGAAATAATATCGAGAATCAAGATGACTCCAAGAAGAAAATTGAGAATTATCGATGCCTTTGCTGCAATCATCAGACAAAATGACGATTTTTCAATTAAACGCATTTTGTTTATTCTGCATGTTATGATACAACAAATGATTTATTATAACTCTAATTATTTTATTGCAACCCAAAAATCGTTTTATCATATGAAAGAAAAATCTGACTACATCTTGCCAAATTCGTCTTCATCAGAATATGCCCGTTCTGCATGCTCTTCGATGTCTAAACCGGCTTCTTCTACTTTTGGCGATACACGAATGCCAATCAATACATCCAATACCTTCAGTATTGCAAATGTTCCAAAGAATCCCATGACACCTGCAACGCCAACACCCATTGATTGAACTAGTAATTGATGGGGGTTTCCAAACAATAATCCGTTAGGTCCAGAGGGATTTATTACTGAACTTGCAAATATTCCTATTGACAGCGACCCAACTATTCCAGCTACACCGTGAACCGAACTAACATCTAGCGCATCATCTATCTTCAATCTCTCTTTAAAGAATATCACGCCAAGATGTGATGCTATACCTACTGCTATTCCTATCACAAATGCATGTTCTACACTTACATATCCTGACGCGGGAGTAATTCCTGCAAGCCCTGCTATCGCACCATTAATTGCTGCAATCACGCTTGGTTTTCCTGTTCTCATCCAAGAAAGTCCTACCCATATCAAAGCTGCGACAGCTGATGCTACTTGAGTATTGATTATGGTGATTCCCGATAACGCGCCTGCAGCATATGCACTTCCTGCATTAAAACCAAACCACCCAAGCCATAATAGCGAAGATCCTAGAACTGCAATCGGTATACTGTGAGGAATCATAATGGATGAACCATAGTTCAATCTTCGGCCCAAGGCTAAAGCTGCTGCAAGAGCACCCATGCCTGCACTTGTGTGAATGACTATGCCTCCAGCAAAATCAACTACGCCCATTTGGCCTAACCATCCACCGCCCCATATCCAGTGAACTAACGGATAATAGATCAAACCGCTCCATGCGGCAATAAAGAGAATAAACGCGCTAAACTTCATTCGTTCTGCTATTGCCCCTGTTAATAACAAGGGAGTAATGACAGCAAACATCATCTGGAATTTGGCATATAAGAGTCCAGGAATAGTAGGTGCATAATGCAATCCCGTATCTTGTGGGACATTGTTGAGAAATGCCCAATCTAGATTGCCTGATAATCCTTCTCCTGTATCTGGTCCAAATGATAAGCTAAATCCAAAAGTAAACCACATTATGCTTAAAAGCGCTAATCCAAAAAAGATCTGCATAAAAATAGATACTGTATTTTTCTTTCGTAACAACCCAGCTTCAAACATCCCTAATGCTGGGATCATAAGCAACACAAGACTGGATGCAATTAGCATCCATGCTGTATCACCGGAGTCGATTGGCAAGATTCATCTATTGGAAAAATAGCAGTATAAAAATTAATTGCTGTTTTTCATCTTAAAGAATATGATGAGAATCTTGCACAAGATTTTTTAATATGCATTAGAATTTTGTTAACGTAATTGATAAAAATTGAGATCATCTTGCCAGAGAATGATGTAAGGTCCATTAGCGATGCTTTGAAGAAATTATCAGTTGGAGGCATTACTGCGTATAGAGGATGGGGCAGAGGAAAAACAGTTAACCCACAAATTCATGCATCAAAAGGAACTGAAATGTTTACGCCAGAATTTAGTGACAGATTTGTCATTCAAGTAATCGTTGAGGAAAAATATGAAAACGATGTAATCCGCATAATCAGAAACAATACGAAAATCGGCAAAATCTTCATCTCCGTAATTAATCGTGCCGTTGATATTGCTTCTGGCGATGAGAATGAAAAGGCAATTTAGGTACGAATATCGTCATCGTGATGCATGCATGATATTTGAAAATGAAAAACTCTCAAGGAATGCGATTTGAAAAGAATCTCATGGCAACAAAAAATCAAGAACTCATCGATCAGATAACAAGTTGAAAAAAACTGATTTAAGAAATCAAGATTAGGGCTTTGAAATGACAAAAAAAGTATCAAAATGTGGAAAAACCTTCTTGACGTAAACTGCACGATATTTTATTTTCAGTATTCTATGAAATCTTGTGTTGCAATCTAGTTCTGAAATAGAGAATGGTTGACATCATAGCAATCGTAAGTACCAGCATTGCAATAGTGCCAAATTCTGGCACTATTTGAGTGCCAATTATCGTTATCTGAGCATTGCTTGATCCAAATGGAATGGTAAGAGTTCTACTAGTTGGATTCGCTCCCGTTTCATTAAATGTAGTTGGCACTCCATCATCTTGTACGACAAACGGGCTATCCTGACCATTGTTTTTTGAGTCTATCAAAGATCTTGGCAATGTGACTGAAATTGTTCCGCTACCAGATGGTTGGATTCGTATTGCCAAGGATTTTGTATCAGTGTTCGGTATCATGCCTAATACTTTGCCATTAGTTATTTGGTATGTTGCATTGTAAGTCTGCCCTTGGATTGTAATTGGCACAATTGGCATAACGCCAGTAAACAAGAATGTAGTTTTTGCGATGTTGTCTTTACTTCCATAAGTTACATCAACTTCATAAGTGCCAGATGCCGTCCATAAACTGCCACCCGCTGTAACTGTTGTAGAATATGTGTTATCTGAATTTGGGGATACTTGACCAAGCAGGACTATGTTTTGAGATGGATCTCTTATGACTATGGATATCGGAATATTAAGTTGAGCACTTACTGTACCTGATATAGTCATCTGATCGCCATCAGAATATGTTGACTTGTCAGTAGTTACGGTAATTGAAGCTGCAGCAGGATTTGTCTGAGCAAAGGCAGGAATGAAGGTTAATGGTACAAATGATATCATCAACATGATGAATACGAGATTAATTTTCAACAAATAATCGAAGAGTTGTAGTTATTTAAGATTCTCGATTAATTTTACTAGTTAATATGTTACATTTTAGTCAGCCATCTGCAATGATTGAGTGTTTTAGATCAACCCAAAGAGATTAAAACTAAAACTAGGGAACTCTAGAGAAAGAACTGGTTTCAAGGCTATCCTTCCGAGGCTGATTTTCCGCCATCCACATTCATGATTACGCCTGAAACCCAGCTAGCCTCATCAGATGCCAGATACACTGCAGTGTTAGCCACATCAATTGGTTCTCCAATTCTGTTTAGTGGTTGTCTTTCTTCTAGAACCTTTCTTGCTTCTGGATAATCAAGATATGGCTTTATCATTCCGGCATTTATTATTCCAGGATTTATACAATTGCAACGAATATTTTTTCTTGCATATTCAATTGCTATTCCTTTAGTAAACATGTTGATTGCAGCTTTGGTAGTGCAATAAACAGTCAAGTGCACTTTCGGGATTGCTCTTTCGCCTGATATGGATCCTATGTTTATGATTGCACCTTTTTTATTTTCAAGCATCTTGACAAGCACTGATTTTGTTATCATGAAAGTTCCAAAGATGTTAGTATTCATTAATGATACCCAGTCCGATTCTTTCATCTCATGGAAATGAATTGGATCATTGATTGTTCCTGCATTGTTAACAAGAATGTCTATCTTACCATAATGCGCATTTATCTGATCAATTGCCTGAATCACTTGTGATTCGTTTGTAATGTCACATTGAATAGATACCGTATTTGAGGCATAATTCTTTATTGATGATCTGGCCTTTTCCAATTTTTCTCTGTTTCTGCCAATCAAGACAACCTTCGCTCCCTCTTCCACGAATCTTTTTGAGATCTCTAATCCTATTTCGCTTGATGCACCAGTTACTATTGCTATCTTATCTTTTAATCTCACATGATATATTCGGAACTACAGCTTAAAAAAGTCGTCTTTACTTTTCAAACGCGAAGATATGGATTTCGTTCTCTATCCATGAGAAAATACAATGTGAAGAAAACCCTATGTTTTCTTGAGTTTTTGAATCTCTTGAGTAACAAGTGGTAAGAATGCTCCCACATCTGTTACTATGCCCAATGCTTGCCATGTTCCTCTGTCCATAAGTTTGGTTACTGTTGGCTGATTGATATCAACTACAATCACCTTGACATTAGCAGGAAGCATATTTCCAGTAGCAATTGAGTGAAGCATTGTTGAAATCATTATGACCATTTTTGCATCCTTGAGAACCTCTTTGTATTTTTTCTGGGCTATAGTCATATCAGTAATCACATCTGGTAACGGACCGTCATCACGCAATGATCCTGCCAAAACAAATGGAATGTTGTTCTTTACACATTCATACATTATCCCCCTTGTCAATATCTTTTTTTCAACCATTTTTGAAATAGAGCCTGCCTTGAAGACAGAATTTATTGCTTGCATGTGATTTCTATGACCGCGAATTGCAAGTGTGCCGTCTTTAACATTCATTCCAAGAGATGTTCCCAAAGTAGAGTATTCAATATCGTGAACAGCAAGTGCATTTCCTGCAAGCACTGCATCAACAAATCCTAGTCTGATGAGTGATGCGATTGAATCAGATGCCCCCGTATGAACTATTGCTGGGCCTCCAACAAAAA
>JBAVVB010000040.1:0-9953 GCA_049697075.1 Nitrosotalea sp. | reverse complement strand
CGTTTATTTTTACACCACTTGACAGGTTTTGGTTAACAATGAGCCCTGTATTACTCAGAGTATCAACAAACATCCTGTAAAATGGATAGTTAAAAGCACCTGGCTCAGTTTTATCTGCAGCATAAATTGTAAAGGCTTCGTTTGGTCTTTCTTCAAATGTCATTTCAGCCACTCCTGGGCCCATTCCTTTTACATTTCCAGAAAATGAGTCCTTTAAAAGATCTTGACCTGCACCGTAGAGACCTTCATTTTTAGCTACTTGGGTAGCAGCCTCAAAAGATCTCCATGCAAGTTGGTGGATCTCTCTATTATCAACTCCTCTAGTGTGCGTCATGACGATATGAATATCATCACCACAGTATCCAATGTAAGAATCAATCAAAAGGCCCTTTCCATTTCTTACCATTTGGGATCTTACCATATTTCTAACAGCATTTAGCAGTCCATCGCTTGGTCTTGTATGTCCACCAATTCCACCGACATCAGCTTTGATCACAGTTACGGTGATTTTCATCGTGTCACTACTCATAAAAATCCTCGATTTATAGTATGTGAAAAATACGGTAAGCGAAAGGTTAGACCGCAAATTATTGAAAATTTACCAAAAACAATTTCAAAAAATCGAAATGGTAATAAAGCCCAAGTCTTCAATGGTTCGGTATGAGCGCTGCAAGCAAAAAACCACACTTAAACATGATCGTTGTCGGTCACATCGACAATGGCAAGTCTACAACAATGGGACACTTTCTCATGGAATTGGGTCTTGTAGACGAAAGAACAATAGCTTCCCATGCTGCCGAGTCTGAAAAGACTGGCAAGGGAGATACCTTCAAGTATGCATGGGTAATGGACAATATAAAAGACGAAAGAGAAAGAGGAATTACAATAGATCTAGCATTTCAAAAATTTGAATCTGCAAAATACTTTTTTACGCTAATTGACGCTCCTGGACACAGAGACTTTATCAAAAACATGATCACCGGAGCTTCAGAAGCAGATTGCGCCGTTCTTGTACTTTCTGCAAAGGAAGGTGAAACAGATACTGCTACTGCACCAGGAGGACAAGCAAGAGAACATGCATTCTTGCTTAGAACTCTAGGAGTAGGCCAACTGGCAGTAGCCATCAACAAGATGGACGACAGTAACTATTCTGAACAAGCTTTCAAAGTAGCAAAAGAAAAGGCTGAAAAACTGTTAAAATCCGTAGGTTACAAACTTGAACAAGTTCCAATAATTCCAGTTTCTGGTTGGAAAGGCGACAACTTGGTAAAAAAATCTCCAAACATGACATGGTGGACAGGAAAGACATTGTATGAAGCATTTGATGACTTTAAACTTCCAGATAAACCAACTAACAAGGCACTTAGAATCCCGGTACAAGATGTGTATACAATCACTGGTGTTGGAACAGTGCCAGTAGGTCGTGTAGAGACTGGAGTCGCAAAGCCTAACATGAAAATAATTGTCATGCCATCTGGCGCCTTAGGGGAAATCAAGAGCATTGAAACTCATCATACTCAGATGGAGTCAGCAGAGCCTGGAGACAACATTGGTTTTAATCTCAGAGGTATTGAAAAGAAAGATATCAAAAGAGGAGATGTAATTGGAACGCCTGATGCTCCACCAAATGTCGCAAGAGAATTCAGAGCACAAATCATAGTAATTCATCATCCAACGGCTATTGCACCGGGTTATACGCCAGTAATGCATGCTCATACTGCTCAAGTAGCAGCTACTATAGTTGCATTTGAAGCCAAGATCAACCCCCAATCAGGTGCGATTGAAGAAAAAGATCCAAAATTCTTGAAAGCAGGAGATTCAGCCATTGTTAGAATCAAACCAGTACGCCCATTACCAATTGAGACATTCCAAGACTTTCCAGAGCTTGGAAGATTTGCTCTCAGAGATATGGGTGCAACAATTGCTGCAGGTATAGTAAAAGAGATCACTGAAAAGTTCACAAAATAGTGATCTGAATGACTCAAACAGCCAGAATAAAATTAACAAGCACAAGTTTGCAAAGGCTGGATGGGGTATGCAGTGAAATAAAAGGAATAGGGGAGAAGACGGGTGTTAAAGTTAAAGGTCCAACTCCTTTGCCTGTGAAAAGACTTAATGTTGTAACTCGCAAGTCACCATGCGGACAAGGTACTCATACATACGAGAAATGGGAAATGAGAATACATAGAAGAGTTATAGATTTGAGTGCTGATGACCGAGCAATCAGACAACTCATGAGAATCAAGATTCCAAATGATGTTTACATTGAATTGACACTCAAGTAATTTGTGTTAGCCTTAAATTACAGATAACTTTTTGATAAATCATGTCTGAACCAATAACACAAGAGCCCAGCATACAAGAAGAAAAACCATCTAGTTTCAGCGTATTTTATGCTTGTATGAGATGCGGTACTCGCGTAAGCCAATCTGAGCTGACAAGGCTTCCAGAAATAAAGTGCATCTGTGGTTTCAGAGTATTCACAAAAGTAAGACCTCCAGTGGTAAAGACAGTAAAAGCCTATTGAGGATCTCTTTTCCCTTGGTAACTATGCATTCTTTGCAAGTGTGTTCTCATCGCTTCCATACTAGGAAAATAGAGATTGCATTCTTTACAATCATACATAGAGACATCATGTGCAATTTGCTCATGATGCATTAATTCTTCCTGTTGACCAAACTTCCTATCGCATTTCTCACATTTGTATTTCTTAAAAAGGCGCATTTTTATCCTAATTTTGCCTTTTGAGAATCCCAGCATTCCCTACACAAACTCCCATCAACATTCCATTTACTTTTAGGATTGTACCTTATCATACCAAGCTTTTTTCCACAGATCTTGCAAAATGCCTTCAAGTTCTTGGATTCTTCGTCTTTTTTATCAAAACATACTTTGCAAAGCAAGCCTTTCATGTCCCACTGGTATTTTGGTTCCCACATATCTGGAACATCTTTTTCAACACCACAAATAATGCATTTTTGTCTTAAACTAAGATCATAAAACTTTTGCATCTGGGTAACATAACAATCACCGCAGAGTGGACCCTCCATCTGCCACTCACTTTTTGGTTTATGTCTGTGACTTAGCTGCTTTTTACAGATGACACAAACTGCAGATTTTCGTCCGAATAAGCTCATACTCCAAAATAAATCGAATCTATTAAAAAAGATTGATAGACTTGAAATGAAAAAGAAGAACTTATCGACGTTTTTATAGTTCGTTTATGGCTTTTTCGATAAGCTGGTTTGCATTAAGCATTCCTTTCTGCTTTGCAATTTGCTCAATTTTGCCATATTGTTCTGCAGTAAAACAGATAGGCATTGAACGATCTTTCATACTTTCTTTAGAATTTTATGATTTTATATCTTTTTTGTTGATTTTCAGTGATCGTTTGGATCAAAAATCTACTCTATTCTTTGAAGACATACGTGCGTTGACCACGCATCTCAGGAGTATTTGCTATGCCTACTAAAACAAACTCTTTTTTGCTATCTATGAGGTTTTCATTTAGACCTCGCTTATTTTCGTGAATTTCCTCATATTCTTCAAGTGAGACTTTAACTCTATTGCCTATTTCTGACTCTAAATTCATATCTTTTACAATTTCTTTATATGTTGGCATTATCACACCACTGAAAACCATTGCGCTACTACCGCTACCATAAGAGCCAAACCCGAATCTTTTTCCTTCCAGATTAGTTCCTTTTTGGAATTCAAATTCGAGGCAGCTTCTGAAGCCCATGTAAAGAGATGCAGTATATAGATTTCCAACTATTCTTGACGCAATCAAAGAGCTTGCAAGTTTTGAATCATATGCGTCTTGAAATTCTTCAGTTTGTGTAAATCGCTTTGTAAATTCATGGTCTTTTGCCATAAATTCTTCATCAGCAAGAACAGATTCAATGGTTCCTCGCGGGTCTTTTGGTGCAGGTTCTGCCATTCCCATCTTTTCAATTATTTTCTTCCAATAGGGCATATTTCTCCACTCATGTCTTAACAGATAGGCAAGTGCTTTCTTGCCCATGTTGCTGTATGGAAGATGCATGTTTATGAAATCGATATAGTCTAAGATGGTCTCTCCTTCCTTTAGTTTAATCAATCCTGTAGATAGTGCTTTTTCTCTGTATGCCATTAGCGCTTTCTTTACCTGAATCATATAAAGTAGGTTGGAGTATTGTCCATTGACAATGGGAGTTTCCTTCCCGAATGGCCTGTAGAAATCATATTCGTTTTTTATCGAAGTAGAAGTTACCTTTGGATCAAAAGTCATAATTCTCGGAGTATCACTTAATAACATTGCAACAGCACCTGCGCCTTGCGTATATTCACCGCTAGAACCAAGATCATACTTTGCAATGTCTGAGACAACTACAATTGCGTACTTTCCTTCAGCCTCACCGGCCCTGATCCAGTTGGAGTTATCATACAATGCATATGAACCGCTAACGCATGCAAATTTGCATTCTATTCCGCCACAATGTTCTAAAGAATCATCACCGTAAACTTGCTCCAACATGCCTATGACATAAGAATTCATAGCTTTTGATTCGTCAAGCGAGGACTCTGTAGCCACATAAAGTCTTCCAATATCCTTTGGAGCAAGTTTGTTTCTCTCAATTAACCTTAGACACGCATTGGCTGCCATACATGCAGGATCTTGATTAGTATCCACAATAGCCATCTGAGAAACACCTAGTCCACGTTGAAGTTTATCCGGATCCATACCACGAGCTTTTGCAAAATCTCTGGCGTCTACAAATAACCTTGGAACGTAGATGGCTATATCATCTATACCTGCAGCCAACAGCTAGAGCTTAGATGTAACAAATATAAGCATTTTGAGAGTCAACTTGATCTCACAAAACCACGGTTTTATTCGCTTTTTCAATGAACAGGCAAAAAATATCTCAGGATTGCAGTTTAGACTTGAAAATTTCATCAAATACTGAATATGGTTGAGCACCAACTACCTTCGTGACGGAATTATCAGGCCCTATTATGAAGAAATCAGGGGTTCCAGTAAGACCAAGATTGTTAGCATCTGAGACGCTATTACGAATAGTTGTGATATACTTTGCCTGAATCATGCATTGATTAAATTGGTTCTGGTTTAGACCTACCTGATTTGCAAATTGTTCCAAGTTTGCAGAAGAAGCCCAACCAGTGTTCTCGCCTGACCAATTACTATACAAAGTATCGTGATACTCCCAGAATTTTCCTTGATCTTGAGCACAATGTGCGGCATTAGCTGCATTAACCGAATCCTGACCAATGATTGTAAAGTCTTTGAAGTACATTTTGACTTTTCCAGTATCGATATAGTTCTTTACTATGTCAGATTCAGTATTATGGAAAAAATTGTTACAATAAAAACACTGGTAATCTCCAAACTCTATCATTGTGATAGACGCATTCTCTGAGCCTAGAACTGGAGATACATTATCGGTTATTAGATCAAGACCTACTGTTTGATTGGTATTCTGTATATTTTGAGAGTAAGTTTCTGGAGAGGATGTTTTCATTATGCCCTGTCCATAAACTAAAAAGACCACTATAATCACAGCTATGACTGCCCCCACCCCAATTCCAAGTGACGGTACATGGATCTTCAACTACACTAACAGAATTTGAAGTCTATTTAGTTCTTATCAAGGGTTATGTAAATAAGAGGGAATCACTCATCATGAAAATATGAAACGTGTTTTTGTAAATGGGTATGGATCAATAGGAAGTAGAGTAGTACAGTTCATAGCAGACGATCGTGATATTGAAGTAGCAGGAGTAGGAAAATACTCTCCAGATGAAAAAATTAATGATGCAATATCAAGAGGCTTCAAGGTCTATGTTCCAAAAAATAGGGTGAATCATTTTAAAAATTTCGATATTTCTGGAACTATAGAAGATAAAATTTCAGAGTGTGATCTTGTAATAGATGCATCCCCTGGAGGAGTAGGACATACAAATAAAAAAATACTTTATGAGCCAAAAAATACACGTGCCATATTTCAGGGAGGAGAAAAAATTACCGGAGAAAAAGCTGTGGCACCATTCATCTTCAATTCCAGAGTGAATTATGAAGAAGCTTTTGATAAACAGTTTGTAATGCAAGGAAGCTGCAACGTTACTGGAATGGGGAGAATTATCCAGCCCTTGAAGGAAAAATATGGTAAAAAAATAAAGAGACTGGACGCTACATTGATTCGAAGGTGGGCAGATTTGGAAGATTCAAAGACTGAGGTAGAAGATTCAATTGAGTGGAGTTACAAGCCACATCACGACGAAGATGTGAAAAGCTACATGGGTGCAGATACACCTTTGTTTATTCGTGCTTTTAAGGTGCCGACAAGACAGATGCATGTACATGCAATGGATATACGATTTAATGGCCACGCCCCAAGTATATCTGAGATACTCGATCTCTACAAAAATGAGTATGGCGTGGCAACGTTGTACGGTGTAAAAGGAACCAAAGATATCAGAGATTATGCCGAATCAATCAAGTTTAGTTTCAAAGATACTAACATTATCCATATACATGGTGATCTTACATAAGTTCATGATGACGTGGTAAAACTAAACTATTCTGACGATCAAAATGGAATAGTAGTACCAGAAAATCATCTTCTCATGCAAGCAATGTTGTTTAAGCGAAAAAAAGAAGATGCGTTCAAGCACACCGAAGAATTGTTTCACATGGAAGAGAAAAAAAGAATGCTAGAAGAGCATTTCAAAGAATGATGAACAATACGGTTTAAAAAGAGCCAAATGCATGTTACTGTTGATCAAATTCTAATTGGGATCTACAGAAAAAAACAAAGAACCTAGACATCACGATGTTTTAAACAAGGCTCAACTTGCAGCAAAGCAATCAGTAATCACGCTTGCTGCAATAGGCATAGCAGAGCTAATTGTAACTATATTTACAGGGAGCGTCACTTTAACAGCTGATGGATTAGACTCACTTGCTGATTCTATGATCTCATTCATAGTTTGGTTCGGCATCAGTATGATTAGAAAGCCAAAAAGCAAGTTGTTTCCTTTTGGATATCGTAAGGTAGAGGTTCTTGCAGCTTTTACTGCAGCTATAGTGATTGTTGTCTTGGGAGCCATGATAACATATCATGCAGTAGGAATCTTGTTCAATCATACTGCTAGTCACTACCCTGAGATAACAATGATTACGCTTGTTATAGCTGGTGGTTTATCGTTACACCGAGCATTTTCAATAAGAAAAGTTGCAATGGAATCCAATCTCATATCCCTCAAGCTTGATGCTAAAAATTCAATTAAAGACGGCACTGCGTCTTTTGTCGGATTTGCCAGCGTACTTGTGGGTACCTATACTAGTTTCAAGTTCATGGATGCGATTGGAGGCATAATAATTGCAGGATATATATTCTTGATGGCATATACTGCTATTCGAGAATCGACGCTTGTTCTAGTTGACGCCGTAAATAATCCACAGATGACAGACGACATAAGAGACCTCATATTTTTGAGATTCAAAATCAAGACAAGAGAGATATTTCTAAGACCTATCGGTAGTGAATTCAATGCAGAGATACACATAGTTTTTCCAAACGAAACAAGACTTGACGAAACAAACAGAATTGTCAAAACGATATCAACAGTAGTAAAAAATGAAATGGCCTTGGCCAGGGTTATCATAATTCCTGAGCCCGAACATGACTAAGTTCTAGGCGGATTAGCAAATTTGTTCTGGGAATTCTTGTGATAGTCTACAGGTATGCTAGAATCCTTTTGTCTCCCAGTCAGAATTCCTATCACGGTATCATCCTTTTTGATTATTCCTTCATGCATTAGCTTTCTAATTCCTGCCGGAACAGCACCTGAGGCCATTTCACAGTCAAATCCATTTAAGCCAACAAGAGCCATCCCATCCAACATTTCACTATCTGAGACTTGAGTTACCACTCCGTCAGTAAATTCTAATGCTCTGATCCCTTTTAGTATGTTAGCAGGTTTTGCAATTTGAATCGCAGTTGCTTTTGTCTTTGGCCTTATTCCTTTTTCATCCATGAACTCGTAATATCTTTTTATCAAGTTTGTATCCGGTTTTCCTTTATTCCATCTTAATTCTGATTCTTCAAATTTTCCATTATAGAGTGTATGAAGAGTGTTTGCCCCTTCAGAATTAACTACTGCAATGCGCGGAATCTTTTTGATCCATCCCCAGTCATACAATTCCATCAAACTTTTTCCACAACTTGATGTATTGCCAAGAGCTCCTCCAGGATATACAATCCAATCAGGAGCATTCCAGTCAAGCGATTCGAGAGCTCTGAAAACGATTGTTTTTTGGCCCTCTATTCTGAAGGGATTTACAGAATTAACAGTGTAACCGCCTACCTCTCCTGCGCGTTTAAGCGAAGCTGACAGAGCATCATCAAAATTTCCTTTAATTTCAATCACCTGAGAACCGAACTGAAAAGCCTGGCTTAATTTTCCAGGAGCTACTTCACCAGCAGGTATGTATACGTCACACTCAATATTCTCATTTGCAGCATACATCGCAGCTGATGCAGATGTATTTCCGGTTGAGGCACAGATTATTTTCTTTATGTTGACAAGCTTTGCATGTGTTACAGCAGTAGCCATGCCATTGTCTTTAAAAGATCCACTTGGATTGTATCCTTCTGGTTGAAGCCACAGGTTTTGTACACCAACATAGTCAGAAACCTTCGACATGTGATATGGTTTTGACAATCTTCCCTCTGCGCCATCAAGGGATACCAGATATTTTGAACATTCGTCAATATTTTCAGAATCAATCTGACAAAAATTCAGTAATTCTCTGAATCTCCAAACTCCACTTTCGTTAAATATGTTATTTGAATGATTTCTTCTTTTGTAGAAGGTATCTTTTAGTGAGGAGGGCGGTTTTGATTCATATTTGATATCAAGAAGATGTCCACGATCGCATTCTATACGAATATCAGTAATTGGATATTCCAAACCGCAGGATGGATCAATGCATTTCTGAAATGCTCCAGATCTCATTATAAAAAATTTAGATAGTACTTATTTAAAGCTACAGAACTCGAACTATCAACCAATTGACCATGTATTTGTAAAATTCTGTTTAGAACCAAAATAATAGACCTGAAACCATTTGATTAACTATTAACATAAATGCAATGTAAATGAATACCCCCTATTGAAAATAATAACTATATCCTATGGTATTGCCATAATGATAATCTCTTCAATAATTCACTATCTAGTAAAACCAGGAATTGATAATTGTAATTCTATGGGCGGAATGGTTTCCACATATACTTCTCAAGACTATGCCACTGGATGTCAAATTCTAACAAACATACAAACCATATCCATTGTTACTGGAATGATAGGTGCTGGAGTGATAGTATTTGGGATATTACGAAAACCAAAAAGTAATTAAATTATTTTTTTGGGCCAGAACGCATGTGAAAGTTTACACAACATTTGCATTCATTTGAAATGCAATCCTGTTCAGACACGTGACCACAGATGCCACATTCACAATGAGTTTGCATGTGTTTCCTGAGTATGTATTTACATTTAACCAATATGAGGGTTCTTTTCTGATTAGACACTCAACTTGTATTATTTTTTTGATTTTTTAGGCTTTGATGTCTTGTTTTTTTCGCTTTTTGCTCGCTCTTCTGCATGTTTCGCTTTTGCTTCTTCAGTTTCTTTGCTCTTTTCATCTACAGCCTTCATTACAGCTTGAATCAAGGCGTCTAGATCGCTATCCGAAACTGCGGGTTCAACTGAGCTTGCTATTTGGTTTATGGTGTCAGATATAGCTGAACTTACCTCTTCGAAGCTTTCTGGATCTTCATATGCTGCATTATAAAGAGCCTTAAGTCGTCTTACATCTGAAAGCAATTGATCAGTAAGCGTTAACCGGTATTTTTTACCATTTAGTGTTATTTCCTGAATTATCA
>JBAVVB010000039.1:0-3308 GCA_049697075.1 Nitrosotalea sp. | reverse complement strand
AGATACAACTCTTCTTTCTACTTCTCCTGTTACTTCTTCTCTCTTTGGCGCTATTGAATCAATTTCATCGATGAATATTATTGAGGGTGATTTTTCCTTGGCTTCTTTGAAAATTTCTCTAAGTCTGGCTTCGCTTTCACCATAGAATTTGCTCATGATCTCTGGACCTGAAATGCTGATGAAGTGCGCATTACTTTCATTTGCAACGGCCTTTGCAAGCAAAGTCTTTCCAGTTCCTGGGGGTCCATACAAAAGCACGCCCTTTGGAGCCTCAATACCAAGTTTTTCAAATATCTCGGGATGTCTTAACGGAAGCTCAATCATTTCACGAACTTTCTTAATTTCGTCAGTTAGACCACCAATATCTTCATAGGTTACCTGTGGAACACCACGCAAAGTCTCCCCTTTCTCTGCGATATGAAATACAGTTTTTTGAGTTACAAGCACTGCATCTGCTGCTGGTGTCACACCTATTACTTGGAAAGTAAGTCTTCCACCAAAATATGGAACCATCACATTGTCTCCTTTTATCAGAGGAACACTTTCTAAAGCATCTGCAAGATATCTTTCATCAATTGGTGGTATTGCTTCAAGTGGAGCAACTACTACTTTTTCTGCAGCAACAGCCTTGATCTTGCGTACCGCAACAGTATCTCCTATTGCAATACCTGCGTTATTTCTTACAAGTCCATCTACTCTGATTATTCCTTTACCCTCATCAGATGGATAAAGTGGAAGACACTTGGCTACCGTTCTTCTCTTACCTTTTATCTCAATAACGTCTCCAGTGGATGCACCAAGTGAATCCATGGAATCATAATCAATACGAGCCACCCCTCTTCCCACATCACGCGTATATGCCTCAAGTACCTTAAGGGAGAGCATGTTCTGACTCATAGTTTAAACAGCCCCAAACTAATTTTTATACCTTTGTTGTCTTTGATCCAGAACAAATAGATCAGAAGATTAAAATTTACAAGAAAGGGCAGATTCGATGCTTTGGGTAAAAGACCACTAGTGAGAAGACGGGGTAGAGGCGGAAAACAATTTCGTGCAGCGTATACTGGTAAGTTATCTCCCGCAAAATACCCAAGATTTACCCTATCTGAACAACATGAGGCTGAGGTAGTTGATATAGTCCATGAGACTGGTCGTGATGCGCCTCTTGCCAGAGTAAAATTTGAGAATGGAACTTGGTCTCTTGTTCCGTCAGTTTTAGGTACTACAATAGGTTCAAAATTCCAATTTGGATTAAAATCAGGTATTTCTTCTGGAAACGTAATTAGTATACAAAACATTCCTGACGGGACGCTTGTATGTAATGTGGAAAGACACTTTGGAGATGGAGGATCTCTAGTAAAATCTGCAGGTTCTTATGCCACTGTTTTTTCTCACGGCAATGAAGGTGTAACACTAAAACTGCCGTCAGGCAAGTTTACCACACTTAACCCACAGAACCGAGCTATGATTGGTGTCCTTGCAGGGGGTGGAGCAGGTGATAGACCTTTCATGAGAGCAGGTGTGGCATGGCGTAAAATGCGCTCTAGGGGTAGAAAGTATCCAATAGTAAGAGGTGTTGCTCAGGCAGTGTATGTACACCCACATGGTGGTGGAAGACATCAACATGTTGGTAGAAGTTCAACCGTTTCAAGAAATGCTCCTCCAGGACGTAAAGTTGGTAGCATCGCAGCAAGAAAGACAGGAAGATCCAGAGTCAAAGAAAGAGCGTAATCTACTAAAGCTAATTAATAGTCAAGGTAAAACTAGATTTATGACATCAAAAAGAATTCATCTTTACGTTAGCGGAAAGGTTCAAGGAGTTTATTTTCGGCAAGGGATGAAGGAAACTGCAGAAAAAAATAATGTGAAAGGTTGGGTTAGGAATCTTCCAGATAAAAGTGTAGAAGCAGTCTTGGAAGGTGAAGAATCTAATGTGGATGCTGTGATAGATTGGAGCAATTTCGGTCCTCCTGGAGCAATAGTGGAAGAACTCAAAGTTATAATCGAAGAGAACATTGAGGAACTTGCAGATTTTGAAATTCTTTCTTAGTGTATGTTTGAATAAGCATCAGAGAGCAGATTCTTGACTTCATCAAGGTTTTGATTCGCTCTTATCTCGATTTCTTTTACTGGTTCTTTTCGATCTCTTCTGATTTTTGCAATAACAGATTCTCTTTGTGGTTCAATATCGACAAAGTATCTAAAGGTCATCGATTTACAAAATACTATCCTATGCATTCGTACATCCTCTAATACGTTATTGCCTAATGAAAAGCAATAATTTCGTAGTTCTTCAAATAACGGTTTTATCTGAGGCGTTAACTGTTTCTTGAAGTCATCATATGTTCTCGTATGCCCCGAAATTAGACCATCCATATTCTGTCATTTTATGATGGAATATTTAGGTAGTAGCTCTGCTAGTTCCAGTCTAGGCAAATGGCCTCATCTCAAGTCAAGCAAGATCCGCCACGTAGACGACGCAGCGTGAATGCTCTACCTTAGGATTGCTCCCTCCCGGACCTCATCCCTTTCGGCAGTTAGAACTTGAGAGCTATCCCTTCGGACAGTCTCAGTCCTGCATCCACCCGCTTCGGCGTGATTTCATCTCCGCAAGTCAAGCGAGTATCATCCATCTAGAGATTTACCCAGCAGTTACTGACCTCTGCATATAGCCGGTTTCAGAGACAGGGCACGGCTAGCGCCCCAGTCCTACCTACTACCAAAATATCGTTATGATAAGATCTTTATGTGCATTAGGGTTGATTTAGTCCTAGATTCAATAGTGTATTGCATACAGCACACACATCTCCAGTGCACTCTGCTCCACATTTTGAGCAATTTTTCCATATCTTGCCTGGTTCCTCTCTAAGTATTGAGGAAACTTTCAAAATTGATTTGTACATGTTGTTCTTGATTCCGATATGATTCTTTTCCAATGAATTGAGGAAATTGCGTAGTTCTGTCCTTATACCCTCATTCATGTGAGGACATTCTTCTGATTGAAATGGAATATCATTTGTAAAAGCATAGAAGACAATCTCGTTTTCATAAATTTCACAAAATGGCTTTATCTTTCTTGTTTTGTTATTTGATAGCTCAGGATCCATCCAACCTATTTTACTTGTATCCCCTGAAAGAAGATTGATGATAAAAGTCTGAATAAAATCATCCATGTTATGACCCGTTGCAACTATGTCTACTCCCAAGTCTTTTGCACCAAAATCAATAGCGCGTCTTCTTAATATGCCACATATGGAACAAGATGAGATCTTTTTCTTTTCTCTTAGCTCAAGTGATTGTTCCAAGGT
>JBAVVB010000038.1:0-3806 GCA_049697075.1 Nitrosotalea sp. | reverse complement strand
GGTGCTTGCCGTCACATCGATCAAGCTCTTCGTGGACGCTTTTAGCACTCCAGTTAAAACCCACTGATGGTAGCATGTAAAAATAAATACCAAAATAGTTTTCAGTTACTTTTTTGCTGGAGGTTCCTTTCTAATTTGGTAAAGATTTCTTTTAGACAAAAGAACAAGCTCACCGTTCTCGTTTGTTCCCTCAAAATCAATTGATAATAGACCAAACTCATCATTAAGATCGCGCTTGCCAGATATCTTGAATTTGATTTTTAATTTTTCATCTGTATTGACAGGCTTGAGAAATCTAGTTTGTCTGTTGTTCCAAGTTGGATCTCCATCTATGCCATAGAAAATCAAAAGATTACCGTACATTTCTTCAAGCCTTGTAAATTCTCCTTCTATTCTTGCCAGTATGGCTCTACCTGAAACCATTTTGCCGTGTTGGCGTGAAAGTTCTTCTTTTTCATAAATTATGTTCTTTATTCCTGAAAAGGAAAAATACTTGTCAAGATCATCCGAAGAAATCTTACACTCTGAAAAAAACTCGTCTCCAACTTTAAGCTCAGAGAACTTTTTCATCAAGATCTTGTTTCATCTGGATAGTAAATCACTTCTGAGTTTGTAATTGCTTTTCCAGATTTGAAGAAATTCACCGCATTTAGGATTTTTGAATTGTCTGATTCTGTGCCATCCACACTTCCAGGCAGAATCAAATGTATTCTGATTTTTGACTTGAGAACATCGCTTAGTTCTTGATTAACTGTTGTGACAAAAGGTCTTAGCGCTCCTCTGAACACTTCTACTTTTGCTCTGTCTCTACCTGTTACCTTGCTACCTGATGGCATATCTGGGCCAATTATTATGATGCTACCTTCTTTTTCCTTGAAAAGAGGCGGGTTTTTTGCTCCTCCTGGGACAAATCTGTTAAGGACTTCTTGAAGGACGAGTGCAGGCGTGTTTATGAATTTGTCTACTAGGCCATCCCATTGTTGCCTTGATAACTCTGTAATCTTTGGGACTTGAGGCAATTTGCCAGTTACGTAAATCACTGCATTTATTGGCCCTATCTTTTCTGTGGCGGTATTTAGCATTCTTTTCATGTTTTCTTGACTGTTGATATCCATTACATGTGAATGGAACTTGGATAATCGTTCTTCAGCCTGTTTAATACTAGTCTTTGAAATCAAAATTACAGTTTTTCCTCCATTGCTTTCAATATTTTGTGCAAGATGTTCTACTCTTGATACATCTGACTCTTCTGTGGCATCTACTACAAACAAAATTACTTTAGAGTTATAGTCTGGCTTGGTATCTGGTATTGAGCAAGCTATGTGAGGCTTAACAGGATAAAAGACTCTGTCGCCTGGAATTACTTTACCATTTAGAATCTTTGATATGTTTTCATCACATAGCATAAGAACGGTTTCAGCAACTTGTTGTTGTGACAAGAACTGTTCATCTGCAATCATTTTGCTAGTATTGTTTTGAATCTTTTCTGCAATCTGTTGTATCTTGGTCAAAAGCGAACTGATGGTATTTTCAAGTTTTTGAATTTCTGGCTCTGACGTTATTGACTTTGTCTTTGCTAGTTTGGAGGCTGCCTGTCTTACTCCATTTTTTACTGTGTTCTCATCTTCGCCTAATAGCGGAAGGATATCATTGTTGACTGTCTCTACTTCCTCTGGAGTTATATTTTCAAAACCGCTGACTCGCATAAACTCTGCTGCTGCTTTTGGATAAACTGTTTTGTATATTCTATCGGAATGAACTGGCCCAGGATTTGTAGCAATTGATACTATTCCTTTGTCTGTAAGCTCCCACGACATTGCCTCTGCAAGTCTATTCTTTGCTCCTTGAGAAGCTGTGTATGGGCTTCTAAACCTGTACGGTCTTTGCTCAAACGGGCGTTCTTCTGTGAAGAAAGTAGATATTGTTACAATTTTGCATCCTGATTTCATGGATTTGATTGCCTGAGCTGAAGTCCAAAATGTACCGGTGAGGTGAATACCGACAGTACTCTTGAAATCACTCATTGGGGAATTGGCAAAACACGTTACTGGACCTGAAACTCCTGCGTTATTTACTACAATATCGACTGTTCCATGAGCCTTTTTCAAATCTTCAAACATTTGAGAAACTCCTGCCTCATCGCTGACATCAACTCCTGGAAAAATTTTCACAAACGCGCCACTTTTGGCTTTGTCAATTATTGGTTGCAGCTCCTTGGCAGCTTCTTCAAGCGGCTCCTTCCTTCTTCCTAAAATGACTATATTTGCACCATTTTCGGCAAATTTGATCGCTATTGCTTTTCCAATTCCAGTGCCGCTACCAGTGATAACCACGAGTTTATCTTGGAACTTTAACATTAACAGAATTTGGCATGTTTTGGACTATTTATTCGATTGTGCCTATGCGCTAGTGATGGCACACTAATATTTATTTGAGGGTCGAATTCAACCTGACGCATGCACGATTCTGAACCTGATACTATTGTACGAAAAAACAAGCCAAAAGAATACTGTGATCTGTTAGAAAAGATTGGGATAAACGCGGAACCAAAACAATTTGAGACAGACGAAGTTGAAAAAAGTGATTATTATTCAAAGTATTTCTCACATTCACCAGCTATGGTTACAAACCATGGTTGTATAGATCTAAAAGGAAGTAACATCGACATTATTCAAATCATCCAGAAGGGTTGAAATGTCACAAGATCTAAATCCGTCACCTTGGGGGGCACAAGACAGATTTCAAGCTCACTTTATTGTCAAAACTAAAAACCAACTAGCAGACACTGATGATCTTCTTGCCAAAACAAAACTAAATACCGAAGGACACTTTTCTACAAAGAAAGTATCTGGAATAGAATGGGTTGGAGGAGACCTTACCGCGTCTCTAAATTCCGACGAAGAACTCAAAAGCATGATTTTGAAGCTCCCGCCAAATGATGCCTTAATTTGGGTAGAGCCGACCAAGAAAGGAATTAGAATTCATGGTAAATGGAAGAGTAGTCAAGAATTGGGTATTACAAAAGAACTATTCGATGTCTATGACAGGATAGCTTCTCATATCAAAAAACTTCTCTAGGCTCTCCACCAGTCAAGTGCTAAGCAATCAATCTTATTTCCTCTTGGAATTGCAAGGATGAACTGCTTTCTAACAGTTGTAGCCAATCTGCCTGCTAAAACAACTGCGGTTGCAGATATTGTATCTGTGGAATTGTAAACCTGTAACAAATATGGCGCATGGTCAATACCTGGACCTTTTTGGTAAACTGCAAAATCACAACCAAACTTAATTCCGGGATTTATGATATATCCTTTATCTCTAAAGTCTTTGTAAACAAGATATTTCTTGTCAAAGTTGTGATGCTCGCGTCTGCATATATCTAACATTTCATTTGGGACGACTTTCTTTTTAGCTTGATAGATCTTCAATTTTGATTTCTCTAGAAGATAGTATCCTTCTATGAGATCTAAAATCAAAGGTACGTTAATCTCGTCAGGTTTTGGCTTTGTGATTCCGATTGGTTTTCCGTAATATCCGTTGACAAATAATGACTTTGATTCTTCCAAGTCCCATACTATTATTCTATTCTCGATTAATTCTCCTTTCAAGTTACATCTATCACGAATAAGGCAATTGATTTTAGTGTTTACAAAATGTTGTAAAAAAAGAGAAAGATAGTTTCACGATTTTATAGGCTAAGAGCCAGTAGAATGAATGAATCTGACACCTGAAGGCATTTGTCAGACATTTCCTCTATGCCTTCCACCACATCTTTTAGAAGCATTAGTTCCTTTGTAGTTGTAACC
>JBAVVB010000037.1:0-1645 GCA_049697075.1 Nitrosotalea sp. | reverse complement strand
CCACTACACAGACCGAATCATCATTTGGTAGTATAGTAGGCGGTTACACGGCTACATTTACGGGCTCGTTTACACCCAGCACCCAACCAGTACGCGGTGACATTGGAACATTCAACTATGGAGGCACTGCAAGCGATGTACTCCTAAACTCATACGGTCCCCAGAAAGGAGATGCAACCCCGTATGATTTCCTGGACGCATACTTTACAAATGCCGACAGTAGTTTTAACGAGCCGCATTGGGGATGGGCATACAAGCTAGATCCAACGTTTGAGTCTTCCACATCGGCAAACCAATGGTGCAACTATAACACGCAAGACGGCGGAAATTCTGGCAACATAAAAACATAGCCCGCAAAAAACCCTTTCTTTTTATTTTGAATTAATTTCAAAGACTCGTACTATAATCATTATACCATTTCCAAAATTTTGTCAAAGTCTCTTTGAATATTTATCCCGCTTGTCCTTTTGCCTTGAAAATGATAGCAAAGTAAATGAAGCTTGGAAATCTTTTCGACCTGTACATCTCGCCACCCTGGCAACCTTGTGTCACTTTGGCCGTCTATCTGGTAAACCAAAAGGTGCACCTCGTTAATCTTTATCCCATAGACGTGCGGCTCTCCTAGCACGTACTGGTTATCATAACTAAATTCCACCAACTGTCTGTTAATCATTGCATCACGAATCAAATATCTAAGCTCCAAAATGCTCAAAGACATGCTTTTACCTCCTCGATAACAGTCAAATTTTCCACCTCTGGTGATTCATCCAGTCCTCTTGCATGGTCAATTGCCTTCAAAAGCTTTTTCACAAGTAAAGCAGGTCTTGTCTTTTTATTCATGACCAAAATTATAGACCCAAAAGGCGCAGGTATTGAAACAATCTTTGAATTCTCCCTTTCTGCAACAACATATTGAACAGCCCCAAAATTATCGTCATAATCTCCTTGCATTGACAGATTCAGTGAAGTTGTCATGAACAGCGTCTCCTTTTGCTCTTGTGTGAGATTGATCTCATTTTTACACGAATAATCTATAACACGACCCAGTTTGCTGATAAAACCCACAAACTCCACTCCATCCACTGAAAGGTTACTTTCAATAGACTTGGGGTCTATGCTTTGGGCCATACTACTTCATTACATGTACCATTACGTCATCGTCTCTAATAAGACCAATGCTTGCTCATTTTCAAAGATCTTGTCTTTGGCATATTGGCAAATCACGCGGTATCATTTCTGCTAGATGCGATCCTGTCACTTTTACCATTGACAAATCAAATTAAAGATCTTTTAGAGGTGCCCAATTTTTTTATAAAAATTATGGTACACGGTAAATAATGATTTTAATACCTTGGATTTTTAAATTAGGGAAATGGCTGAACGTTGCAGGTTCTGTAAAAAAACACTTGGATCTTGCACCTGTGATGAGAATCAATTGGGAGAATATTACAACAAACCAAAAGAAAGCGACGATCCGTATGGCTAGCTGATGTCATACAGTTTTGTGTGCAAACAATTTAAATCATATCAGGTATGTCACAATGAAGACCATTAGAACTCTAAGGAATGATGTTAATTACGGCAATCCTTTGACCTCGGAGACGCTGTGGTCACTCTGATTTTAACATGGAAAAAAGATAACCAC
>JBAVVB010000036.1:0-2633 GCA_049697075.1 Nitrosotalea sp. | reverse complement strand
TGGCATTCTTACCTATTATTTCTTGTAGCTCTTGCGGAGTTATACCAAATGTAGCATTTTTGCCAATGATCTGCTGTAATTGATCGGATGTAATGTTGAGTTTGGTGTTATTGTCTATTGATATTTCAGGATATGAGCAATTGGTTTGATTTGTAGATGGTATATCAGATGAAGAATTTGAATTGGAAAGATCTATTGAAACAACATTGTTTGAGAAAAGGCTAGACACATAAAGTTTGTTAGTAAGAGAATTTATGGCAATATTTCTGGATGATATGCCCGAATTAATCTCATCCAATATGTTATTTGAATTTCCATCTATCTCAAATATGGTTCCTGTTTGTTCATTAGCTTCGTATATTCTATTAGTTATTGGATTAATTGCTATTGCTGATGAGCCTGACATTGTTGGTATGGCGGTTATCAAGCTATTTGTAGTGCCATTGATAACTGATATGGAACCGGAATTCCAGCAAGTCACATATGCCAAATTACTGATTGGATTTACTGCAACTTCCCATGGGCCTCCCTCTACTGGCACGGTAGAAATTATCTTGTTTGTGTTTCCATCAATTACAGTAAGAGAGTTTGATAGACTATTTGGCACATAGATTCTATTGGTAAAAGGATTTACTGCTACCCCCCACGGACCATTTCCTACCGGTATATTTGTTAATACTGTATTGTCAGATCCATTAATGACTGATACTGAATTGGATATCAAATTTGTAACATAAATTAGATTGGTGGAAGGATTTACTGCTACCCCCCACGGGCTGCTCTGTACATGTATGTTCGTTACAATCTTGTTTGTATCGCCATTTATTATTGATACCTCATTTGAGAATCGGTTGGTAACATATGCCATATTTGTAAGTGGATTGATATCTATATGCGCAGACCCAGAGCCGACTAGAAATCCATTTTGATCAAGCGGTATGTCAGTTATTTTTTTATCTACTGATCCATCGATGGCTGTAACAAAACTGAATACATAGCTAGTGACGTATATTCTGTCAGTAGTCGGATTTACAGTCATCCCGCTGCTTCCCCATCCAACATTTATGTTCGACATTGAACCTGATGCATATTGGATGGCAATGATGCTTACTATGGCTCCAGCTAATGCTAAGGCATACAGGCCTTTTCTCATGTAATCTGAAACACTATGAAACATAATTAATTGGTGGGTGGGTGTTATGAACAAAAAATACGTCAATTTGGTCTTTTTACGTGAAAAAATAGAACTGGGAACCTGTAATGTTGGGAATGATAGTAGGCTCCCAGTACTTGAATTCTAAATGTATTGTGACTAAATTAACGTGTGTTTGCGCGAACCGCGCAAACTCCACAAATAAAATATAAGGTTACATCTATGAATTAGTGTTGGAAGTACTCATAGCTGATGACGAGTCTGATCTCTTGGATCAATACAAATTCGCTCTTGAAACAAAAGGTCATAACGTCATAACTTGCAAAGATGGAGAACAATGTCTTAAGGTATACCTAATTGAGTCTGAACAACAAATCGCAGGTAGTTTTACATCTCCGTTTGATGCTGTGGTCTTGGATTATCAAATGCCTGAAAAAAATGGTATTGAGGTGGCAAAAGGAATCTTGGCAGTTAATCCACACCAAAGAATCATATTTGCTTCTGGTTATATACAAGAAACTTTCCTGGATTCAATAAAACAACTAGGACAGATCACGGAAATAATGCAAAAACCGTTTTCATTGCAAGCGTTAGTTGATACTATTGAGGACAAGGATATCTATTCACAACTAGAAAAGCTAAATGTCGATGTATCTGTAATCAAAGAGCTAAATCCATCACATGCCCAAATAAAGGCATATTTTGATGTTTTATGTAGGCTGCAAAAGGGCAGGACTTTTTAGAAATTCATACTTGATGGTACTGCTATGTATATGTTGCAAGTTTTGATGGTATCTTACTGCGTATCGTTACAAAATCCGTTGTCAGTGTTATTATATAATGACTGTATGGCAGCAACATCGCATTCTGATATGTATGGGTAATCTGTTTGAATTGTAGCATGCATGAGATCTTGAGGATCGCTTGTGTGTGGAAGACCTAATGCATGACCAAATTCGTGTCTTACTATGGTTGCAAGCTGATTGTCTGTAAGCTTATCCGCATCATAAATAGTAATAAAAGATTTTAAGATCTGCGAATTGTCAACGATTGATCGAGTGTATCCAGAATATCCATCTGGATCTTCAAGCTGGGATAAAACTATGACAATTTGACCAGGCCCGTCATTAGACTCGACAATGTTAAAGTTAGTTGGAACATAGAATTCTGTATCTGGTATCGTACTTAGAGCGCCTTTCCAACCCTTAAAGTATTCTGATTTTCCATCAGATGGAGACTTGCCTAGTAAAGAATTGTCTATGTATAGTGCATCAGTTGAGAGAATGGCATTTTCAACAGTGTTAATTTTTTCTTGGCTTAGTTGATCTGGGTTTATTATGCTCACTGTTAACGGTGTACCTTTGGCAATATTCCAGTATTTGTGAGTGACATCTGTCTGCCCTTGAAGATTTTCTATCAAATATCGTGTTTTTATATTGCTAGAGGTATCTACAGAATCTGCCTGGTAATGGTTACTAAC
>JBAVVB010000035.1:0-3150 GCA_049697075.1 Nitrosotalea sp. | reverse complement strand
AGTTACACCAGAGCGAGAGCAGAATCACTAGGTGTTCAGCTACGGGGAATTGGAATAGGTGAACGAGCAGAACGGTTACTTGTAATAGCAATAGTCGGAATGGCAGGTGCAGTTTTTCTCAATTATGCTGTAATCATAGTAATCATTATTGCAGGAATAACATTTGTCCAAAGAATTATTGCTACATCTAAAAAGATAAATGACTAGCGTAGTCTGCCTGTTTGACGTCTGGAATCTGCTGATCTAATCTTTAGTATGCCAAAGTGAATTGCGCATGAGATGCAATAATGCTTCAATACAGTGGGTGAAGCGATGTAAGCTCCTTGTGCTCTAAGCTCTTTAGCTAAACTGTGTTCTACCAGATTCAATCTTGATGTCACTTTCTTTGCCTTGTCGCGTGGTACGGTCGCGCCACAGTTAGAACACTGGACACGATCAGAGGATCCTTTTCCTCCTTTCTTTCTACCTCTACTTGCGCGCTTTAATGGCATATATGGTACCTGTAATATGCCTCTAAATAAACGCATTTGACCAGACAATTTTATAATAAATATTTTGATTATTCATCACAAAGTTTGAGATGCCTAACAACATTGGAACATGTATACGGCTTGTATCAAGCATGCAAGGTCCTAATGTGAATTCATCACTGAAAAATACCAGTTAACTTACCTTTTCTGTCTTAAAAGACAAATCTAGAAGAAGAACTAAATGGAAAGAGATCAGGAAACAATCAATGAAACTTGCTATATTATCACATTGCACTATAGATGAGATATCGAGAAATGGGCAAGTAGTCGAAGCACCGGGAGGACCTGCTACCTATTGCGGAATCACTGCTAAAAATATGAAATTTGATGTGGAGCTACAAACTAGAGTTGGACCTGATTTTAAATTCAAGCACGATCTTGAGGCCAAGGGCTTATTCCTTCCACAGGGCACATCTTCAGATAACCCAACCACTCGTTTTTCACTAAATGTTCTTGGTGCAGAACGAGAATTATATCTCAAAGCAAAATGTGATCAAATAGAATTTAGTAATTCGGACGCTGACGGTTTCATTGTAAGTCCTGTCTTTGACGAAGTATCAGAGGAAACACTTGATCAAGTAAGGGAAAATTCTGATTTTTTTCTATTTGATCCACAAGGATTCCTGCGTCGTGTTGATGGCAATGGCAAGATATATCTTGAAAAAACATTGCTTGACATCTCAAAAATAACCGCAATTAAAACAGATCCAGATGAGGCTTTCTATCTTACAGGTTTGCAAGAAAAGGAAGCAATGCTTGCATTACAAAAGAAAGGAGTGAAACACGTTCTTTACACCAACAAACAAGACATAATGATGCTAGTTAAAGACAGGTTGTATAATTTGAGAATTCCAAATATGGAGATCGGGGACACTACTGGCGTCGGAGACATATTCTGTGCCGCATTTGCGTGTTCATATCTGAAAGAAAAAGATTCTCTATGGGCTATCTGTTTTGCAGTTGGAGCAGCTCAGGCAGCATTAGAGACAAAAGCTACTGGCATATCAAAAATCCCAAATTCAGGTAGTATACAACAAAGTGCTGCGTATCTGTATAATCTAGTAAAGTTCTCGCAAGTTTAGGCTTTTTATTGTGCAAAGGTTCAGTCTCTGATATGAAAGTGGCCATTTACAGTCAAGATCAAGACCAGACTGTAAAGTCGGTCAAGCAATCGCTTGAAAGTCATGGAATTGAATCACATATTCTTACTAACAAAACCTTTGGAAAAGAGATTGACTATGTGATTGTAACTGGAGGAGACCGTGGAGTAAGATCATACTTTCACCGTTTTATCAATAGCACGATACCTGTCTTAGGAATTAATGAGTTTGAATCAAGTGGTTATCTGGCTCAAACTGATCTTAAAGAATTTCCAATTTATCTCAATAGGCTAAAAAAAGGTGATTTTACAATAGAACACCTGACTAGAGTAGGAGTAAAAATTGATGACAAGAGTGTCTACCCTGCACTAAACGACGTAGCAATTTTTTCTTCAAAAAGTGCAACTTTGATGGAACATGTTTTGCGTGTAAACGGAGAGGAATTCTGGCATGATAACAGTGATGGCCTGATTGTATCTACTCCTATTGGCTCATCTGCATATTCAATGTCTGCGGGTGGACCTGCAGTATATCAGGGTTCTAAAGTATTCTGTGTTGTCTCAGTAAACTCCCTTGATATAACAAGACGTCCGTTGATAGTGCCGGAAGATAGTTTCATCGAGATTGATGATATATCATCTAGTCTGAGATGTGAGGTTGTAATGGATGGAAAAGATAGATTCAAAGTTGATAAGACTGTAGAATGCACTAATTTTTCACAATCAGCTAATGTCATTCGTATGAAAAAGGACTCTACCACAGTTTCTGCTTTGGCAAAAAAAGTACAACTTGCAGATGAACTCTTAAACATGCCGCCAAGCTCAAAGTTACTACTTAAAACATTAGAGTATGAAGGATCTCTAACCCAAAAGGAACTAGTGGCAAAAACTCTACTTCCAGATAGGACTGTGAGGCTAGCACTCAGACACTTACTTGATAAGGGTTACGTAAAAAGAAGGGTCTCACTTCGAGATACTAGGCAACGAATCTACGAAATCCCAAAATGATTATGCTCTAGAGGCAGCTTGTATGAATGCCTCAAAAGACTCTTCTGGATATCCGGGTCTACTGCTAAATTCTGGATGGAATTGTACCCCTAGATAGAACTTGTGATTTGGTATCTCAAGAATCTCCATACGTTTTTTGCTATCACTATATCCTGAGAATTGCAGTCCTTTTGTATTGAATAGCTCTAGATATTTTTGATTAAATTCGTATCTGTGTCTATGTCTCTTAAAGATGGTATTTGATTTGTAAATGTTGAATCCAAGCGTGTCACCTTCCACTTTAATTTCGTTTGCTCCTAGTCTAAGAGAACCACCTTTGTTTTCAATGAATTTTTGTTCTGGCAGAAGATCTATTACAGGATCTTGTGTATTTGGATTAATCTCAGTTGAATTTGCACCTGACAAACCGCATACGTATCGACCAAATGCAACCGCTGCAAGTTGAAACCCAAAACATATGCCAAGGTATGGTATGTTTTTCTCTCGTGCAAAATTGGCTGTTCTGATTATGCC
>JBAVVB010000034.1:0-6361 GCA_049697075.1 Nitrosotalea sp. | reverse complement strand
GTTGTATATCGTGCTTCCATGTCGCCCTTATGCCCCATGAAAAATTGCCTATACGCATGGGCAATTTTTCCATTGCTTTCTGCCAGGAGTAGTTGCGTATCAAAATATGCCCGGAGAACATAGGGCCTTGCCTTGATCACGGCTCTTATCGAATCTCTTATCTCCGATGTGATATTTTTTGTTGTGATAAATTTTGTAGCAGATATTTTATTTCGTCGTAATTCGTATCCTTTTTCAAATACAATGACAGGAGAGCTTGCATCAAGTCTTTCACCGTCTGAGAGTCTCATCTTCAGATATCCCAGAAGATAGTTGCATCCCTGTCGGGGAAGAAATGTAAAGTACTTGTTTTTTGCTTTTGAAATATTTGGCCTTACTGTTATCATTGCAGGAATTTTAGAAAGTGATACTGTGTCATCTTTTATTGCAAGCCCTTCTACATCAGATAGACAAAGGCCGTCCGTTGCGTCATAGTTTCCAAGAACCTGTGGACGCAGACCTGCAAGTGCCATCAGGCTGATGCTTGTTCTTCCACGCGGCCCTGATACATCAAGTATTGATGCAAGCTCTTCCTTTGTTGGAACTCGCTCATCCTGTATCCTTACAGGGATGTCGGCATTTGTTATCTTGATTCTTCTTTTTGGCTGCACATAGTTGAATGCAAGCCATGACCTGATTGCTTTTAGTATTCCATCAGTATATCCCGGTGCATAATTTTGTGATTCAAGCCATGATACATGGTCAAGCAAAATATTTTCTAGATCCATGATATTTTTTTGTCCAACGCTTACAAGCTTAGCAGGGGTCTTGTCAGTCCTCTTGCAGAAAAGATCCAGTCTTCTTAGTCTTACAGATGCAGTAAGCTTGCTTCCCCTTGCCATGTTCTCATACCATCGCCTGACGTCCTGGTTCTTTAGAAGTTCTTTTGCCGGCCTCATCTGTTTTCGCAGGGAAAGATTTGTGTTGAATTTAAGGGGTTTAGAACGGGGTTCCGGATACTGGAGTAAATGGGTCCACAGGGATTTGAACCCTGGATCTTCGCCGTGTAAGGGCGACGTCATAACCAACTGGACTATGAACCCAAGCAAGCTCCAATTTAAAATGCATTTAAACTTTGAGAATTACATGAAGGAAAAATGGAAATTGTTCATTTGGGTAAAACCTACAATATGACAGACTTGGTTTTCTTTACAAGCCCCATAGGATTAGGACATGCCACAAGAGATGTTGCAATTTCGCAGTACTTGGACGATATTCCAAAAAAATTCATAAGCGGTGCAGGTGCATACAAGTTACTTTCTGGACATGGGTTTGATGCAGACAATCTCTACAGGCCGCCACCATTTAGAATTGAAAACGGCAAGCTTCATAGTCCACTCAGGTGGCTTTTTGATTACGTTTCATATTACAAAGAGTGCAAGAGAATCTCTGCCAATGTGATAGAAAAGGAGATGCCTCGTCTAGTAGTAAGCGACGAGGATTTTGCATCACTTGCGATAGCACAGAAACAAAAGATCAAGACAGTCCTCATCACTGATATTTTGGAGTCAAAATTTGTAAAAGGGGTTGGCTCCATCATAGAAAAAAAGATGAATCAGGCCATGAAAAGCATCATAGAAAAATGCGATCTTGTCATCATACCAGAGAATGGTCAGGACAACAATAACATGGTAAGAGTTGGACCAATAGTTAGGGATATTACAGAATCTCGCGAACAGCTGCGAAAAAAATATTCTTTTGACAGGAAAACAATAGTTGTAAGCATAGGCGGAACCGACATTGGAGAGTTTTTAATTGAAAAGACTGTAGAGATGTTCAAAAAGATCAATCTTGATGCAGAACTTGTAATAGTTTCTGGACCTGCCCTTCAGATGAGACAATTGGCGCATAGAAATCTCGGATTTGCCAGCAATCTGCATGAGATAATATTTGCATCAGACTTGGTAATATCTCTGGCAGGAAAATCCACCATAGACGAATCAAAGCATTATGGTACACCTGGAATATTTATCCCGATTAAGGGGCATTTTGAACAGGAAGAAAATGCAAGAGAGGTTGGATATTCTTATGAGGATATTTTCAGATTGGAAACGCTGATTCCAGAAAAGATAGATGCGAAAAGAAATCCTCAGTATTTTCAGGGCAGTAAAAAAGCTGCAGAATTGATAAGAAAATTTTTGTACTAGTTATTTTTTTGAAAGTCGATGCAGCCAGTTATTTCCTTGCAAAGCTCTTCATTGTGAACTAGCCCCATTTCAGGCATATACTGAAGTATGTGATTTGTGTTCTTGTCTTTGAAGAGTTCGCCTTGTTCAATGCTCACAGTAAACACCCCATCATGGAAACAACTTACCTAGTTTTTCCTTTTAAGGGGTGCGTACAAATTATCTGGTTTGTCACTACATTTCTCATGTGCTAGTGTATTCACTCAAACTTTATAGAAGGTATAGACAGATGTAATCAAGTTTTGCAGAATCTCGTTATAGCAAAGTTTGGAGGAAGTGCGGTAGGAATTGATGGTATATTGATTCCCACAATAATTAAAAGAATTAATGAATTAAAAAAAGACTCCAAAGTGATTGCGGTTTTTTCAGCTCCCCTTACAACATATGACGGCAAGCAAAGATCATTGACAGACATTGCACTTGAGCTTGGCAGAAAGGCAGAAAATGGTCAAAGTGTAGATGCCGAAGAACTGCGCAAGCCATATCTTAAGATCCTCTCCCTTGTAGACAAGAAACTTCAAGACGAGTGCAAAAAGACAATCGAATCATTCTTGGGAAAAGCACTGAATTCCCTCAGAGACGCACTACAAAAAAAGGAATTTGCAAATGAAACCAGGGCAAGAGTTCTTGCATATTCTGGCGAGATACTAATGTCTAACGTCATGAGCTATGTTCTAAAAAGTGCTGGCATGAAATCAGATGTTGTAAGTTTTGACATGTGGCCCATTGTGACTGATGAAAATATCGAGTCTGCCAATTTTCTCTCTACACAATCGTCTGAGAATTTAGATGGAATAGAGTCTCTTCTTGAGAAAAATGACGTAGTATCAATGGGAGGATTCATTGGAAAGACCACTAAGGGGCTTGAGACAACATACGAGCGGGGAGGTTCTGACAGGACTGCTGCCGATCTTGGAATTTTGTTTAGTAAAAAGTACAATACCAAGATTGATTTTGAAAAAGACAGTGCGGTATTATCGGCAGATCCTCGTGTTGTAAAGGAAGAACTGGAATACATAACCCAACTCTCATACAACGAGGCACGAATTGCAGGCATGTTTGGAATGAAGATTCTAGATCCCATTGCAATAAAGGAGATAGTAGAAAATGGAGTAGACATGCCAATCATAATAACTGACATGAGCAATCCTGGCAAAGTTACAACAATAGAAAGAAATCCAGGGGACAAAAATGGTCATCCGCTAAAGATAGTCACAGGAAAGAAAAACTGTGCCATCCTTAGAATGGAAAGCAAGTCATCCCAAGATCTTTTTGATTCACTTGAAAAAGACAAAAGATACAGCGAATTTGTGGTACTATCTCCATTTACAAAAGATGACATAGAATTTACAAGGATTCTCTTCTTAGATGGAGACTATGTAAAGCGCAATGAAAGATATGTCTTGGCCTTTGATCCGTTGGCCTCAATCACATACAACAGAGGAGTCATCACATTGATTGGCGATGAGATGTGGCGCGTGCAACAGATTGCATCAAAGGCAAGCTCAAGAATTGGCGAAGCTGGCCTTAACATTCTCAACATGGATGCACAAGAAGAGACATCACGCATAATCATAGTTACAGAAGACAGTGGCAATAACATTGAACGGGCAATCTGCGCCGTTCACGCGGAAAGATCGAAAATAAAATTTGTGTGATGGTACTGAGAATCGATGATCAGAAAATTTTTACTTTTTTCTCTTTCTGCGTGCAGCCCTTTGGTCTGCCTTTCGCATATGCTTGCCTTTTTTTCGTGCTACCATACGATGCCTGTAATGTATGATACCGATATATCTTGTACCATTTTGGATGAAATTATAAAGTCAGAAAACATTCGACCTCTACAAGGCCTTTACCTGTAGAAGTCAAAGTGGGTTTGTTCTTGGGCCTTTTATCTAGAATCAGCCCGGCGTTACCCAAAACACGCGCTAATGTATAGTATGTAGAAGAAATATTTAGAGTTGATCTATATAGATCAAGTATAGGCATTGCCTATAGCCATCAATACGAGAGCCGCCCCAATGAATGCGTACCACTTGAAGTTCCTTTTGTTCATGAACATGTTCTTTGGGGCCATATCTTCGTCTCGCACGGTAGAAAGACGCGCCTTTCTCATCTCAAATCCGTTTCCGGCAAGGCCTATGATTAGCAAAGCGGCAGCGGCAAATGATATGATGTAGCTCATGTGGTAAGAAAGCATCATACTACATTTAAAGAAAGCCGAGATTTGCGGGCTTCACATGAAATCTCGATGAATTCTTAAATTACCAAAACTTTACCCAGTTCATATGAAAGAGCAGGGCAAGATATGGATGAACGGAAAACTTGTTCCGTTCAAAAATGCAAAGGTCCATGTTCTTACTCATGCATTACATTACTCAACTGCCGTCTTTGAGGGAATCAGGTGTTACAAGACAACAAAAGGTCCTGCAATTTTCAGACTACAAGAACATGTTGACAGACTGTTCAAGTCTGCAAAGATCTATTCCATGAAAGTTCCCTACTCAAAAAAAGCGATCTCAGATGGCATAATCAAGACTGTACTGGCAAGTGGATTAAAAGAGTGTTACATCAGACCCATTGCATACTATAGCTATGGAGTTCTTGGCCTTACACCAACACCCAACAAAATAGATGTTGCAATAGCATGCTGGGAGTGGAATACTGGCGAGTCAAGTGCTGGAAAGACGCATGGTGCAAGATGTAAAGTTTCAAGCTGGCTTAGAATTGATTCTAGGTCACAGCCAATGCAGGCAAAGGCAGCATCAAACTATGCAAATGCAGCGCTTGCAAGAGTAGAGGCCCTAAAAGATGGATACGACGAAGCAATAATGCTAAATTATCATGGCAAGGTTTCAGAAGGAAGCGCTGAAAATATTTTCACGATAAGCAAGGGCGAGATATCTACACCTCCATTGAATGCTGGAATCTTGGATGGAATAACAAGAGACAGCGTAATCAAGATAGCAAGATCAGAGGGAATCGATATCATTGAAAGAGACATTGACAGGGACGAGTTGTATACGGCAGATGAAGTTTTCATGACAGGTACTGCTGCAGAAGTCAAGTCTGTTACAGAGATTGACAATGTTGTGGTAGGAGATGGCAAGCCAGGCGAGATTACGCGCAAGCTGCAAGATGCATTCCATGAAGCATCAAGAGGTAACGACGAGCAATTCATAGACTGGCTCACTCCAATCTGAGCCCAGATCGTGAAAGGTTCAATTAGGTTCTGTCAAATCTACGGTTGATCATATATCATACCGCAACTAACTTGCTTCCATCTACTCCAAGGATTAGCGGCTGTAAGGTTTCCACGTTCCTCTTCATCGCTTCATCTGAAAGCCCTCTAGGATGGCAAAACCTACTCCACCCCTTGTAAGAAATGTTCAGCGCCGCGACTACATCGCGGTCCATTGTTCTCTTACAATTAATGCACCACAATTTTCTTCTGTGTAGTCTGTCCTCTTGGATTCTATCTCCGCATATTGGACAGAGCTGGCTGGTGCGTCTCGGATCTACGAATTGTACCGGAATTCCTATCCACGATGCCTTGTACTGGATCTGCCTTTGCAGCTCGTAGAACGACCAACTGTTCAGTCTTCTACGATATTTGTTTCCTTGGCCATTTCCTTTCCTGTATAGTTTTCGTATTCCCTTGATATCTTCCAATACAATCATGGAATGAGATTTCTTTGCTCTCTCAACAATGTCCTTCGATATCTTGTGCAAGAACTGCTGGACTCGCCTTGATCTTCTGTTTCTTTTCTGAGAGTAGAACTTGCTCTTGGCTCTTCTGTCATCTCTTCTAAATGCTGCAATAACATGCATGGTGTTCTCCTTGATCGATAGAAGTTTACTTGTCTTGTACATGACAGGTCCAGACTGTGTAGAGATAGTGACATTTCTTAGATTACGGTCTATCCCTATTACGTTTTCAACAATGATCTCTTCAACCTCCTTTCGTACAGAGATTGACAATGACGTCGGCGTGATTGTAAAAGACCTTGGCTCTATCCCTTCTGAGAGTTTGTCCAAAGTATGTGAATTGAGTACTATATTGACAAACTCCCTGTTGGCAACAGGAAATGAGAGCAGCATCCCGTTTATCTTAAATCCATAGCATGATACCAGAT
>JBAVVB010000033.1:0-12842 GCA_049697075.1 Nitrosotalea sp. | reverse complement strand
AAGAAAATTTGGAGATAAGTCAGGGAACTGAGGCATACCAACATCTTCTAAAACTTACCTCGGGACTTGACTCGCTTGTTATTGGAGAAGAGCAGATTCTTGGGCAGATAAAAGAGTCAATTAGTACAGCACGGGAGATGCGAGCATCAGGTAGTGCACTGAACACATTGTTTGACAAAGCAATACGTGTGGGAACGCGAGTAAGACACGCAACAGGAATCAGCAAGGGAAGCATCTCTATTGGTTCAATGGCAGTCAAGCTTGCCGAAGAAAACATCGATGACCTAAAATCCAAAAACATTCTTCTGATTGGTACGGGAGAAGCCGCAAGTCTTGTGGCAAAATCACTCAAAAAAAGAGGAATTGACTTTAATGTAACAAGTAGAACATTTGAACGCTCAAAATCTTTTGCAGAAACTGTGGGCGGAAACCCGCTCAAGTTTGAAGGCGCCATAGCAAACTTCAAGTCTGTTGACGTACTTTTTGTCGCAACCGTAGCTCCATACTTTCTGGTCACCCATGATAGAGTAAAGGAAGCAATGGAATCGCGCAAAAATGGCATGTTGATAATGGATCTCTCAAATCCGAGAACTGTTGACGAGAAGGTTGCTACCATAAAGAAGATAAAAATGATGAACCTTGATCAGATTGCAGAGATGGTGGACAAGAACATGCGCACAAGAATGGGTGTAGTGTCATCAGCGGAGAAGATAATTAACGAGGAATTACCAGTAATGGAGGCTGTAATGAAGAGAATCGAGGTAGAACCCATAGTAAAAAATGTCTTCAAGGAAATTGACCAGGCACGAGTCAAGGAACTCAAAAAAGCTTTGCAAATGCTTGGAGAAACAGATGAACAAAAAATTAGAATTATTGACCAGCTCACGCAAGCTATAGTGGAAGGCATCATCTCAGTTCCAATGAATAATCTCCGAAAGGCATCTGAGCAGGGAGATTCTGAAATTCTTAGAACTGTTACAAAACTCTTTGACTATAAGAAAGAGTAAATTATATTGCTAGGAATTTGTGATTTTTGTAATGTCTTATCCTAATGTACGGCTTCGAAGATTAAGAAAGACTAGCAAGATTCGCGAACTACTCGAAGAGGTGAGACTTTCTCCAAAGGATTTGATCTGTCCAGTATTTGTGCAAGAAGACCTCAAGTCAAAACTACAGGGAGAGTCGATGCCAGGTTTTGAAAGACTGCCATTAAAAGATGTGGTAGGCGAGGCAAACTCTATTGCAGAATTGAAGATTCCAGCTATCATGGTTTTTGGAATTCCATCACACAAAGATGACAAGGGAACATCTGCGTTTGCGTCAGATGGCATTGTACAAAAGACAATATCTGAAATCAGAAAAAATCTTGGCAACGAGATTGCAATAATGTCAGATGTCTGTCTATGTCAATATACCAGCTCAGGACATTGTGGGCTGGTAAAAGGTGATAAAATTGATAATGATTCTAGTCTTGATACTCTGGCAAAAGTAGCTGTAAGCCAAGCCCAGGCAGGTGCAGATGTTGTATCCCCGTCTGCTATGATGGACGGGCAAGTAAAGGCAATAAGGCATGCACTTGATGATGCCGGATTTTCAGATGTGGCAATAATGTCCCACTCTGCAAAACACAGGTCATCTCTTTACTCTCCATTCAAAGACATGGCTCACTCTGCTCCACAGTTTGGCGACAGAAAGACCTACCAATTACCATATACCAACCCAAAGGAAGCCATGCGGGAAGTTGAGACCGACATTGCAGAAGGCGTAGATATTATCATGATAAAGCCTGCATTGGCATATCTTGACTTGATTGCAACGGCAAGGCAGAGGTTCAACGTACCAATATCAGCATACAGTGTATCTGGGGAATATGCCTTGGTAAAAGCGGCTGTAATGCAGGGCTGGATAGATGAAAAAGAGGTCACACTAGAAATTCTGACTGCAATTAAGAGGGCAGGAGCGGATATGATAGTAACCTATTTCTCAAAGATTGCTGCAAAAGCTCTCGGCGAGAAATGAGGGACGACGAAAGCTTTGAGATAGACCGGGCTTTTGACCTATTACCACATGTTGTGGGTGCAAGCTGGGCTACTATATGGTTTCGAATAAACAGGATTAGAAGGCCCAGCATTGAAGAATTTAGAAACAAAGTTGCAGAATACTATGTCGTGTTGGATCCTCTAATTGACATATACTCTAAAGATGAAAAGTTTGCAGACATGACAAGACACATCAAAATACGAAACCAAGATGAGATAGAGCGAATACTAAAAGGAAGAAATCAAGAAATAGAAAAGAGATTCAAAAGATACATCGATTATGGGTAAATCTCTTCTCTGAGCACGTCTAGAAACTGCTTCATTATTTTGACTCTTTTTCTTGCTTCCAGTTTTGCACTATCTGTGTTCATTTTTCTCTCCAAGAGTAACAACTTTTTGTAAAAATGGTCCAAAGTCCATCTGGTATCATCTGGATTGCGAGTCTTGCAAAAAGGGTCTTCATTGTTGTAAAACGATCTTTTTTCAGCACCTCCAACAGAGAATGTCCTTGCAATGCCAATTGCACCTATTGCGTCTAGTCTGTCTGCATCCTGAAGTATTTTTCCTACAATTGTCTCTGGTACTGCACCTTTGGAGAAACTGTGGTCACGGATTGCATCTGTGATTATTTTTATCTCTTCTCCAGTGTACTTGTACTTGGATAGGATTTGTTTTGCCTTTGTTGCACTTTCTACAGATGAATTTTTGGATCTTGGGTCTGATTTTGGATATGATACAATATCATGCAAAAGGACAGCTGCTAGCACAAGTCTTGGGTTTACCCGTTCCATCCGTGCAAGTCTTCTGGCATTATTGTAAACTCGCATAATATGCTCAAAATCATGGGCGGGATCGTTTTTTCCTACTTTTTTCCTTACTTGCCCTTTTAATTTTTCAATAGAACTTGCCCTTTTCATTGAAACCCCATCTACATTGTTGTATATATGAACATAAACTAGTTTTACAAGCGATCTGAGTCGTATACGGTTGAAAATTCTAGAATTTGTTATTGTTATTTTTGTATTTCATAGAACAATATACTGAAAGAATGCCCTTTTTGTAAAAAATAGATGAATCGTTCAATATCCTTATAAATAAAAATTGTATAATAATACCATGAGCTCAAAAGCGTGGAAATGTTATAGGTGCAATCTCATTTTTACTGATGCATCACACGCCGACTTGCATGTAGATCTATCAAAACATGCGGTCAGAGAGATAGATCTCGTAAAAGCCTAAGACTTCGATAATCTTATTGCCCAAGACTAGGGAGTTACATCCATGTCGTACTCTAATATCTCAAAGATGAATTTTGAAGTATCTGACGAGCAAAAAAATTTTCTCGAACAAGTAGACCAGGCCTGCAAGTCAATTCGAGATCATGAAACAAGATGCTATCTTGAAGAAAAATCAAATGACATGATAGTTCCAATGTTTGGGGAAATTGGAATGCTTGGATGTCCAATCTCAAAAAAACACGGCGGTCTTGGTTATGATATCTTGACATATGTATTTGCACTAGAAAGGATAGGGAGGGAAGGAAATTCACTACGTACATTTTTCTCTGCACATGTATCAATAGGCCAGATGGTTTTACAAAACTGGGGCAACGAGGAACAAAAAAAGCAGTATCTTCCTGATACTGCATCAGGCAAGAGCATCATGGCGTTTGGACTTACCGAACCTGATGCAGGAAGCGATCCTGGTGCAATGACTACAAAATTTGAGGAAAATGGAGATAATTTTATTCTAAACGGAAAAAAACATTGGGTAGGAAATGGAACCATTGCAAAAGTAATGACTACATATGCGCGAGGAGCCGATGGAAGAATTTCAGCGTTTATTGTGGATACTGACTCTAAAGGATTTCATGCACAGGAAATGAAAAACAAGATGGGTTTGCTTAGCATAAAAAATGCCGAGATTACATTTGAAAATTGCATTGTTCCAAAAAAGAATCTTTTGGGAACCCGGGGAAAAGGATTGAGCATAGCTTACACTGCGCTAATAGATGGCAGGCTAAGCGTTGCTGCAGGTGCGATAGGAGTAATGAAAGACTGTCTTGACGAATCCATAGTATACTCGAAAAAAAGAGTACAACACGGTTCGGCACTTGCCAAAAAGCAACTAATCCAAGAGCATCTATCCACGATGATATTGAACATAGAAAGCTCGCGATGGCTTGTTTACCGAGCTGCCATGGCAAGACAAAAACTTCATGAATATGTCGAGAACCTAAAGGAAAATGACTCAAACTGGCAGGAAAGGCTAAACCGTGAAGACAAGGAATATTCTGCATTGCGGGCAAAGGCAGATAGGCTTGCGGCAATAGCCAAACTGCATTCTACCAATGCTGCTTTTGACTGTGCAAATAGGGCAGTCCAGATCTTTGGCTCTTTTGCATACCAAAAGACAACCAGGGTGGCAAGGCACTTTTTAGATTCGCGAGCAATCATAATTTACGAGGGTGCAAACGAGGTGCTGAAACTAAAAATAGCCTCACTTGAACTCGGTGACAAGTATCAGGCATACTAGACAATTATGTTGCAAAAATGAGCTCTTGATAGCAAGGTCATGCCTAGAAAATGACCCAATAGGGTCAAAATCACGCCTAGAAAATGACCCGTTTTTGGCAAGATTGCAAAATTAGCGGGTCTTTATTGTATAAAGCAAGAACTAGTCGACGCAATTAGGTTTGACATTTGTGTGCGTTTCCAGTGGAAAATATGGCAAGATTGAGTTACAAGAAAATCTCAGTCTCTTGACAAGACCTGATTCATTATGGACAAGCCTTGTTCTATCTGGTCTTTTGTTATTACAAGAGGCGGTATTATTCTCAGGGATTTCTGGCCTGCACCAAGTGTGAGAAGGCCGTTTTTGAACAATTTGGCCAATTTTCTCTCTCTGTGTGCTCTGGTATCAAACTCTAGGCCAATCATGAGGCCTAGCCCTCTCACATCTATCACTCCTTTTTTGCCTACAAATTCCTGCAATCCTTTTCTTAACAGGTTGCCCATCTTGGTTGCATTTTCTAACAACTTGTCACGTTTTATGACTTGAATAGTCCTTGTTCCTACAGTCATGTCTATTCTACTGCCTCCACCCCAAGTGCTAGATAGAGCTGACCTATCGGCTGGTTCAAATTTCTTGTTGTACATTGTAGCACCTACCTGTAATGCCTTGGCTGTACTCATGATGTCTGGCGTTACTCCATAGTGCTCAAAGGCCCACCACTTGCCTGTATGACCAATGCCTGATTGCACTTCATCCAAAATCAGCGGTACGCCATACCGTGTGGCACACTTTCTCAAGTTTTTGATGAATTTTTTGCTTGCAACATAATATCCGCCCTCTCCTTGAACTACCTCGGTTAGAATAAACGCAACCTTGTTCTCTTTTAGCAAAGATTCAGCAGAATCAATTTCAGAATCATCGTCTTTTATGCAGAACTTGATCCTCTTGACTGGAAATTCTGGAAAATTATACTTGTGTACTGGCTTGCTAAAGGTAAAGCTAAGTGCTCCAAGTGTTCTTCCATGAAATGCCCCAACACATGAGATTCCAGGCAGCGGTCCCATCATTCTATATGCAATCTTTATTGCATTCTCTACTGCCTCTGCACCACTGTTGATAAAAAATGTCTTGAAATTTTGTGGTAGTATTGTTGATACTGCTTCAGCAAGGTCTGCATGTTCCTTGGAATAAAAGTCCTGACCTGCAATCTTGTGTGTGCCATTTGTGGAATATTCTGCCAGTACTTCCATGACATCAGGATGTGAATATCCTATGGGACATGCCCCTATGTTAGAAGTAAAATCTAAGAACTTGTTGCCGTCTGGGTCTTCAATGATGCAATCATGGCCGTTTGCAATAACTAGAGGATAGATGAATGTGGAATCATATGCATATTTTTTCATTGTATTTATGATACGTCTTGAATTTGGTCCTGGTAGATTGTGATTCATTGCATTGCTTTCCTTTGGGTGTTATTACATGGAAAAATTTTCTAATAAAGACTATCCTAAGTAACTATGGGTGAAAATCACCGAGGATTTGACGAGCCAAACCGCAAACAGAGGCAGAGAAGAGCAAAAAAAGCAAGGAAAGTGCAGAGGGAGGGATTTGAACCCCCGAACCCCTAAGGGAAAGGATTTCCTATGCCATGATCTTGAGTCCTTCTCGGTTGGCCGGGCTTCGATACCTCTGCAACGAGAGATTTAAGCGCTGAATATATAAACTGAAACTGCGGGTTTTCGAATTTTAATAACTTGTCTTATTTTTCAATTTACAAGTTTTTCTGATATTGCAGGCATTGTATAGAAAAATTCGTCTTCAAAAGCAAAGTCTTGCTTTCCCTGTTTTCTCAATGATTCAAAGTATCTCATGCAGTTTGCATAGAATGTGTTTGGTTGGTTCTCTTGTGACATGTGCAATATTGTTAAGGAAAGGTGTTTCTTTTGATGTGTAAGAAATTTTAGACACCGTTATTGTCTTTTTTTAATTATCCTCACTTGAGAAGGCTTGCATGAATTCGAATGGTTGGAATTTCAGGCCTTAGGGTGTTTGTCTGTAATTTAAAATCCAGTATAATACGTGTTGACTTGAATCTCTGTTTGGAGGAGAGAGATAAATTTGATAACTTTTCTAGGAAGCGGGTTGTTCTGAAGCTTCTTGGATTCCTAACCATGAGTATCCTTTTTGCTCCAGCTCATCTGCAAGCTCTTTTGGACCTTCTTTTATCATCTTTCCCTGTGCCATGACATGTACATAATCAAGCTTGTCCAAGAACTTGAGAATTCTTGCATAATGGGTAATCACTATTACGGTGGCGTCTTTTCTTGAGACTTGGCTTATCGCCTTTGCAACTGCCTGAACTGCATCAATATCCAATCCAGAGTCAGGTTCATCTAGAATTGATATCTTTGGTTGTAGTACTGCCATCTGCAAAACCTCGGACCTTTTCTTTTCACCGCCGGAGAATCCTTCGTTGAGATATCTTGACAGGAAATCATGTCTGAGTCCTACCTGATCAAGATTCTTTTTTAGATAATTTTGAAATTCTCTTACTGTCAAGAAGACTTCGCGGTTCTGGTCTCCAAGTGATTTGCTCAATGCATTGTAAGCAGTTCTTAGAAAATGTGAGTATCCGACACCTGCTACCTCTGTTGGGTATTGGAATGCCAAGAACAATCCTTTCTTTGATCTTTCATCAGCAGACATGCCAAGAATGCTTTCCCCGTCAAGGAGAATGTCACCACTTGTCACCTCATATTTTGGATGACCTAAAATTGTATAAGCTAGAGTACTTTTTCCTGATCCGTTTGGACCCATTATTGCATGGACCTCGCCAGGACCTGTCTTGAGATTTACTCCTCTGAGTATCTCCTTGCCTTCTCTTTGAGCATGAAGATCTTTGATTTCAAGTACTGCCATCTTGTATCTATCAACTTGATTTCGATATATAATCCAACAAAAACTTAGATCAAGCTAACCACACCTACAATCTGGCCATGATTCTAGATTGTCATTCTATGGTTGTGTAACAAGCAAGGCTTGCAAGAGGGCAGAACTTGAGGGAAATACGGTGTAACTATACCTGTGTGTATAGTCATGAAATGTAGTAAAAAACAAAAAGGAAGGGGTTAGTTTCTGGCTAACGCTGGTTTTAGGATGACCTTGATCTTGTATGCAGTCAGAATTTCCTTGCACCTGTTTCGTATAGTAACCTCGGTAATTCCTGCAACACTTGAAACATCTCTTTGGAGGACACTTTGTCCAAGCAGTGTTGAGGCGATGTATAGATAGGCAGCAGCAAGGCCGTTTGGTGCCTTTCCGTCTGCTAGGTTGTGGTCTTCTGTCTTTTCTGCAATCTCAGCAGCAAGTCTTTCTACACGTACATCAAGTTTTGCAAGATTTGCAATCTTTGATATGTATTTTTCAAGGGTTACTATTGGTGCTGTCTTTGATCCAAGCTCCATCACGAGCATTCTGTAATATTTTGCAGTCAGTTTTACGTTCATTTTTTCGTCTTTTGTACTTCCAGTTGCAGAGCAAATTTCATCTAGTGATCTTACAACATCGCACTGCTTGCATGCCATGTAAATGGTTGCAGCTGACATACAGGCAACAGATTTTCCCTTTGCCTCTGTTTGACCATCAAAGTTTCTGTATATTATTGATGCAGTCTCAATTACGTTTCTTGATAGTGCCAGTGACTGGCAAGTCTCTCCTATCTTTGAGAGTATGTTTGCAAGTCGTCTCTCTCTTGGAGAGGCAACTCTGATTCTTGTCTGCCACTTTCTTAGGTTGTACATCTGAAGTGCCATGTCGCTTGAAATTGTTTTTCCGCTAAAGTCTTTGGTTCCTAGCGCTATCTCTGTTCTGATTCCAAGGTCATGTTGTGCATAAGTTGTCTGACCGGTTGCTCTTGCAGTTTTCATTTTTTCTTCTGGATTAGTTGATCTTGACTCTGGACCGTAATCTGACATTTGCTCCATTGCTACCAGTCCGCAGCCAGAACAAATTTTTTCTCCACTATGAATGTCATCAACTAAGGATGATCTACATTCTGGACAATTTGTCTGTAGTTCTGTCATGTTCATCTTCTATTTCCTCTGAATCTTTTTGGTTTCATCGCAGGAGATTCTTCAACGACGTAAACATGCTGTCCGATGTGTCTTTTGATATTGTTGGTAAGCGGAATCGCGGATGCATACGGTGCATCAACCGGACCTATCATTTCCGAAACTTTGGCGACTTTGGTCCCAGAATTATCTACTACGATCTGGCCATCATGTAACGGTTTAGAAAGTCTAATCAAGACTCTACCGCTATTTGCTAAATGCAATACTTCGCCTACCTCCTGCAATTAGTGAATCAACCGAATACTGTTATCAATAGAGTTCTGTCAAAATTACTTTAGCTCCAAGCTAGAATAGCTGTTTACTTGGTCTGTTTAGCTCTTCGTGATACCATCTTGTCTGAAATTGCAGAAATTATTTTGGCTTTTGGTTGTACTTTTGAAAGTACAATGTAGCCTGACCTGACATATGGTCTTCTTGGAAATCTTACTTGCTCGTTAGTCTCTGTTGGCTCAAACCCAGCTGCCTTGGACGCATCTATCAATTCTTTGAGCGAGGGATCGAAAATACTTTTTTCGCGTGACACACGTCGACCCATTTTTTTTGGAAGTGTCTTGTTGAAATAATCCAGCCAGATTACGACATGTTCGTAATCTTTCATTTTGTAATCACTTTATCAAAATTGCGTTTACTGCGCCGTCTTGGCCTGGCCTTGAAACTACTCTGCAGTGTCCATCCTCTGTTTCCAAAATAGCGCCCTTTGAAATTACACCACGTCTTTCATAATCCGTGCTTGTTGGATTTTTTAGAACTTTGAGTATCTTTACTCTCTTTACTTTTCCATCTGGAACAGCTAGATTTACAAAATCCGTAGTCTTAAGTGAAGTCTTTCTGTTGTAGCCTCGAACTTTTCTTGTAATGGTAACATGAGGACCTAGAATTGCTTCAACTGAATATCTATCAATTTCATACTTTCTTCTAGTTCTAAGAGGATATCGTCTACCTCCCGTTATCTTACTCGTTGCAAGATTTTCTACAGATTTCTTCATAAGCAGACGATAAAGTAACTCTAATTTATACCATTTAGAACAAAATGTCACAGCCCGTGTCTTTACTGGCTTGACTGCGTCATGGATTCTATATCTTCAGCCTGTGGCGGAGATTGGCTTGGAGGAGAACTTTGGTTTGAAGATCTGACTTTTGTGAAAAGTTTCTGTTTTAGCAAATCTTTGTCACCCTGGATTCCAAAGTATTTCTGGAATTTTTCTGTCGTGTTGTATATCTTGAGTCTTCCAACATTTTGGTGTTCAATGTATGCTAGCTGCTCAAGAAGCTTGAGATGCAAGTATACGCCGGAGCCTCGGACCTCGACCAATCTTTTTGATGAAATTGGTTGCATGTATGCAACATATGATAATGTCTTCAATGTAGCAGTTGGAAGCAAGGGCTTTGATGCATACTTTCTGATAACAGTATTGTACTCGGGTTTTAGCTGAAATACGTACGAGCCATCTGGTAGAGACGCTATCTCTAGTGCCCTGAATGCAGACTTGGTCTTTTTCACAATTCCTGTCATGAGGGAAAGCGTCTTGGTTCTTGATTCGGTACCAGAAGCTTTTATCAGCTCCTCAATTGTCAGTGGTCTTCCTGCTGAATACAGGGCTGCTTCTAGCCTGGCAATTGCCTCGTCATCTTCTACCTTACCCATTTATACAAAAAAGGAGGTCAGAAGATACTTAAAGGAAATTCCTATTGACAGTTGATTTACTTGTAAATTTCTATTTTGTAAAAGAGACAACTATATCGTCTTCTGTCTGCTCCAAGTCAACTTTCATATCCCTTGCCAGAAATAGTATTGCAAAGAAACACCTGATCACGTCTACCAATTCAAGGCCTGAGGTGATGTTCTTAAAGGAGCCTGACCCTGTCGGCCTTATCTTGTTCATTATGAGTTCCTCATACTGGCCAATTATCTTCTCAAGCGAGATGAAATAATCATCAAAGTTTGGTACCTGAACGGGTTCGAAATCCATCTGTCTGCGGCTTGAACGCGGGTTTGCAATAGTTCCAATCAGGTTCTCAAGCACGGAAAGCAACTCATCCAAGGTGACAGGATATGTGGACTCGTGTCGGTAAGGCATGTTTATTATTTCTATATCGACATTCTCTCTCTGGTTGAGGGGCCTTTTCTCCATGGCTGCCTTTTGTAACGCAAATATGCTTTCTACCTTCATTCTATGAATCATTGCTGACGAGAGGGCGGCAATTCCTGCTACACGGAGGTCTTTCTTGTCGGTCTGATTTAGAATTGTAATTAACATACTCAGTATGCGAGTAATATCTATACTCCAAACATCTTTTTTGGATATGTCAAGAGGCGTAAAGAGAATGTTAACTGGAGGTTGTGCAAGACCAGTGCTAGTATTTTCCTCAGTCACTGGAAATAATGTCTTTTGTCTTTATAATATCTGTTTGATTTGCTCTTTTGACCGTCCAAGTCAAGAATTTTACCATTTTGCAACTCAAAAAATATAATCTTGTACTGTATTAGCAAAGTGTTGGATAAAGACCTCGAAAAGTTTGACTTGGCATGTACCTACTTGAAAAATGATCAGAGCATCTCAGCACACAATCTGTTCATGTCTCTTGCCCAAGATGCAATGAAAAAGGAGAACTTTAAGGCAGGAGTATATCTTATTCTTGCCTCAGAATGCAAGGCAAGACAAGGCAAGGATAACAAGGAAGAACTTGGCATGGCTGCAAAATACTATCTCAAGGTTGCAAAAAAAGACAGCTTTAGCTCGTCCTATGCGTACCAATGTGCAGCAAGATGTTTTCTCAAATCAGGCCATGTAGACTTGGCAATGAAAGTGTCAGAAGAGGCAAAAAAACATGTACCAACAATTGTTGAAGAGAAAAGGCCAATTGTTATAATAGATGACAGCCCTGCTATTACGTTACGACTCAAGAGCTATCTTGAGCAACTTGGATATGATGACATCAAGACCGCAAATGACGGAAATGGCGCCATTAAACTTGTTACAAAATTAATCAATGACTCGCAAAATCCACTCATACTTCTTGACATGCAGATGCCTAACATGACAGGTGACACTGTTGCAAAGAAACTACTAGAGAAAAAACCGGATCTTTCCATCATATTGATAACTGCAGATGAAAAAAGTAATCCGCGAGTTCGCAAGACAATTGGATTTGGTTCTGCAGCATTCATTCAAAAGCCATTTACAATAAATGAGCTAAAAAATGCACTTGATACCACGGAACAAAACCGCATTAGGTAAGAAGCAAGAGAGACATGTTCAAGAGATTGACATCTTTTACTTGAAGGCCGCTTATTCTGTAATCTGAAATCTGATCAGAAAATTTTTCAATTATTTTTGATGTGGGGTTTTTCTCAGCACTATCAAGTCTCATCACTACCAACATGTTCCAATCGCCATCAAGTGTTGCAACAAAAAGATAATTTGGAAACGTCTTTGCAAAATCCTTTACAGATTCAACCTGACTGCTAATTGAACGTGCAATCTTTAATTTCAAAAACAATGCCTCAAACTCACTTGTGGCAGAGACACCGCTCAATACTGCCTTGTACCCCTTTATGATGCCGCTCTTCTCTAACCGTTCAATTCTCTTTCTGATGGTTCTATCAGAAACGTCCACTCCTGCATTTCTAAGCTCAGACGCAATCTCTTTGGAAGGGGTTCTTGCATTTTTGTTTAAAATTGCGATAATCTTTTGGTCTATTTCATCTAAAGAGGACCAGCCTGAATCTTCTGACATTATTAGTATAGTAAATCCTGTGTTTTTGAATTTTATGATGGTCCCACGCGCAGGATTCGAACTTGCGACTCTCCGGTTTCTGTAAGCCTGATAGGCTGATGACGGTCAGCCAAGAGCCAACCACTACAGCCGGATGCTCTACCAGGCTGAGCTAGCGTGGGACATCGATTCTCATCCAGTTTGTTCGTATTAAATAATTATCGGATAGGAAAAACAGTTACATATTTCCCAAAATCTGAAATAGATCTGGAAAACTTTGAGCCCGACCAAACTACATATAAGAAGGTAGTTTGATCCCGATCACGTGTCTGGTTCCGGGGTTGCAGAGGGAGGATATGTATGTGCACCATATTTGCACAATGAATCATCATCAAAACTGAAAGAATCACTGGAAACCTCTGCTTACATCGATGACATGTAC
>JBAVVB010000032.1:0-6019 GCA_049697075.1 Nitrosotalea sp. | reverse complement strand
GATTGGAGGGAGGTTATAACAAATGACAAAACTTCAGGCAAAAAATATTGTAAAACACTTTGATCATAACGGTACTCCTGTGATTGCTCTCGGTGGGATAAACTTGGACGTGCAGGAAGGAGACTTTGTATGTATAGTGGGTCCTTCCGGATGTGGCAAGTCTACATTTCTAAATATTGTAGCTGGCCTGGAAAAGCCAGACTCGGGGGAGATCCTGCTCAATGGAAATCCAATCTCTACTCCAGGTCCTGACAGGACAATGGTATTCCAAGAAGGTGCACTCTTTCCATGGCTCAAGGTGATTGATAACGTAGAGTTTGGACTAAAGATGGCAGGCATCCCAACAGATGAGCGCAGACAGATATCTCAGAGATACTTGGACATGATGCAGCTAACAAAGTTTGCAGACTCGTACACGTACCAACTATCAACTGGAATGAAGCAAAGAGTTGCAAGTGCAAGAGCACTTGCAATGGACCCAGAAATTTTGCTGATGGATGAACCGTTTGCTGCTCTTGATTCTCAGACAAGGGACTTGTTACTTGTAGAGCTTCAGCTCATTTGGGAGAAGACAAAAAAGACAATTATTTTTGTGACACATAATATTTCAGAGTCTGTTATACTGGGAAACCGTGTAATTGTTTTCAAAAACAGGCCCTCGAAAATAAAAAAAGAGATTACAATTGATTACCGTAGACCAAGGCTAATGGAAGATGAAAATCTACAAAAATATTATCATCAGATAGTAGAAGAGCTCAAAAATGAAGTAATTGCGCAAATAAAAGATGAGAACCCATGAGTGAAAAAGTAATCTCTGAAAAAAAACTGCAAAGTTTGCATGATGCCGGAAATGCAGCTCTGCTTTTGGCAATCTTTGTTGGTGTGTGGCAGCTTGTATTTGTGCTAGGGATATTTCCAAAGATCTCTCTGCCGTCTCCTATCATGGTTGCGGGCTCGTTTGCCAAGATAATACTGAACATGTCTTTGCCAATAGGTATTGCAGTAACAATGGGAAGACTCGTTGCAGGCTTTTCAATCTCGATAATTCTTGGCACGTTCATAGGATTTGCGATGATACGATTCAAGGGATTTGGCAGGACACTGAGTTCCTTCTCAGCAGGACTCTTGGCGTTCCCAAGCATTGCATGGGTGCCATTCTCAATCCTGTTGATAGGCTTTAACGATTTTGGCATCCTGTTTGTGGTAATAATGAGCTCAATTTTTTCCGTAATGATATCGACTTATAGCAGCATCAGAAACATACCGCCAATCTACATTGATGCTGCAAAAAACATGGGTGCAAAGGGATTTGGCTTGTTCAGACATGTTACAATACCTGCAGCTACCCCATCTCTGATAATTGGATTAAGACAAGGGTGGTCATTTGCGTGGCACGCAATAATTGGAGCAGAAATACTCATGTCAATTGTAGGGCTAGGGCACATTCTCTCAGTTGGCAGGGACTTTTTGGATATGAGTGAAGTAATTGCCAGCATGATTACAATATTTACCATAGGATTGATAGTTGACAGATTTTTGTTAAACAAGATAGAAGAAAAGATACGAAGAAAGTGGGGACTTGACAATCACCGTTGAAATGACTCTGTGATGTAAATTGCTAGATGATCTTGTAAAAAACAGGGTAGACTCGAAAAAACCGCGAAAGGAGGGGCTGACATATGTAGTTGACAGGCTAGAAAGCTACAACAAGGAAAACTGGGAACTTCTTGCTTCATTTGTAGATGTTGTAAAGATAAATGGTGCATTGCCTCTGCTAGCGTCAGAGTCAAGTCTTGCAAAGAAGATAAAATTCTACCATGATCTTGGCATTCTTGTATCTACAGGACACATCAGTACAGAATATGCTATCGCGCAAAACTCGTTTGAAAGATATGTCAAAGAAGCTACCCGTCTGGAGTTTGATGTGATAGAAATTGGCGAAAACATTGTAGATTTAAGTGCAGACAGGAAAAAGAAGATTAACGAAACCGTTTTGTCACTAGGTTTGAAACCACAGTGGAAAGTAGGAAAGCGTGACCCGCGGCACCAGCTTACAATTGAAGATATGCTATCCAAAGTGGAAGAACTGGTAAGCTTGGGTTCCCCAAAAATAATAGTGGAGGCAAACCAAGGGTTTGGGGTTGGAATCTATGACGAAAATGGTAACGTGAAATGGGGAAATGTGGCAACCCTTACCAACAAGTATCCTCCAAGCACATTCATCTTCGAGGTGCCGCTTGAGATGCAGCAGTTTTCATTGATAGCAGAGTTTGGGGAGCGTGTTAACCTCTCTGAGGTATATGTGGACTCGATTGTATCTGTAGAGTCAGAGCGACGCGGAATCTTGTCAAAATCTGCCTTTACTACAGTAAACCTGAGAGATGAGCCAGAGGGTGGTCCTGCTGCAAAATTCATTTACTATATCATAAAGACAAAGTTTCCAATCGAACAAGGTGACTTGATAAACCTAAGCTATCTTCCAAGACGAACTGTACAAAGCGCTGTTGAGGATCTGAAAAATCAGGGTCTCATAATAGAGAGAACAAGTCTCAACGATGCCAGAAAGAGGGTATACTATCCTATCAAGTCTGAATGGCTCTAAGTATAATTTTTTGAAATTATCTTATATGTGATATTTGAATTCGGTTATATTGGAATCGCTTTGAGGTTATTTATCTAATGAATCCAATGGTAAAGTTTGGAATTGCTGGTGCAATAATTGCAGCTGTAATTGCTGTGAGCTTTATCTCAATACCTGAAATTAATGAAACTCATCACATGGCAACAAATTCTTCAACTAATATTCTAAGAATTGGATACTTTCCAAACATCAGTCATGCACAGGCCGTAATAGGACTAGGAGATGGGGACTATCAAAAGGAACTTGCAGGAGTACAGGTGGAGACACAGGTGTTCAATTCAGGTCCTTCTGCAATAGAAGCACTCTTTGCAAATAGGATTGACGTTGCATATGTTGGACCAAATCCTGCCATCAATGGATACATCAAGTCTGACGGCCAGGGGCTTCGAATAATTGCAGGTGCGGCAAGTGGAGGAGTCGTCTTTGTCGTAAGAAACGATGACGGAATAAACTCTACTGCTGATCTAGGAGGAAAAAAATTTGCGTCACCACAACTTGGAAACACACAAGATGTTGCACTACGATCATTTTTACTCAAAAACGGATACAAGACATCTGACAATGGAGGAAATGTGCAGATCATAAATGCGGACAATGCCGATGTTTTTACCATGATGCTAAAAAACAACATTGATGGTGCATGGGTGCCAGAACCATGGGGAACCAAATTGGAGCATGAAGCCAATAGCAAGATTCTTGTCGATGAGAGGGATTTGTGGCCAAACGGAAAATTTGCGACTGCCCTAATTGTTGCAAGAACAGACTATCTGCAAAACCATCCTGATATTATAAAAAAACTACTGGAAGCTCACGTGAATGAGACCTTGTGGATTAACAGCAACAAAGACCAAGCAATTACAATATTCAACGAGCAGCTAGGAAACCTGACTGGAAAGACATTTCCTGTTGATGAACTAGATGAGGCCTTCTCAAGGATGGATGTTACATACGATCCTGTAGAAAGTTCGCTTTATCATTCTGCCAATGCTGCCTATAACTTGGGATTTTTGGGCAACGAAAAACCAGACCTTGGCAACATTTTTGATCTTAGTATACTAAATCAAGTTCTTGAAGAAAAGAAACTGCCTACGATATCTGAGATCTCTATGCCCTCAGCAGGTTGACTTCGTAAAAGCAATTAATGTGTAGCTGTTCTATTGTTGTCTTCAGGCCGCAGCTTGTGCATACATGTTTTGTTACTTTTCTGCAAACAGCGCAAATGGAATATCTCATCAATGAGAGACCGCATTTTCTGCATGACTCGTCTGGCATTTCTGTCTTGCATGTGGTATGCAAATAATATAAGCAAAGTCAAATGCGCAAAACACGAAAGATATGTGACAATTTGTAACTTGATAACAAATGTAACATGCAAAAATTTTTTCTGCACATATCTTGCATAAACTGCATCTTTGAATTTGATTATATTCTGTATAACTTCAAAAACAGAAATCAATGAATCAAAAAATAAGATTCAGAATTCTTGGTACAATTGTCGTATCAGTGCTCGTATCGGCTTTTCTTGCATGTGGTCACTCTGCTTATGCAAGCGACTTGAGTACTATAAGGGTAGGATACTTTCCTAACCTGACTCATGCGCCTGCTGTAATAGGAATAGAAAATGGAGACTTTCAGAAAATTCTGGGAAATGTAACAGTAGAACCTTATGTCTTCAATGCTGGTCCTTCTGAGATTGAGGCGCTTTTTGCCAATCAAATAGATGTGGCATATGTAGGTCCAGGACCGACAATCAATGGGTATGTGAAATCAGATGGAGACTTGCGCGTCATATCTGGCGTGGCAAGTGGAGGGGCGTCTTTTGTAGTAAGAAACGATTCTGGAATTGAGTCTGTACAAGACTTTGTAGGGAAAAAGTTTTCATCACCTCAATTGGGAAATACGCAAGACATAGCTCTGAGAACATATCTCATAAACAATGGTTATCAGACAACTGATAACGGGGGTTCTGTAACGGTGCAGCCTGCAAGCAATTCTGATATCGTGACCCTCATGTTAAAGAAAAGCATTGATGGTGCATGGGTACCAGAACCATGGGTTACTGTACTATTACATCAAGCAAATGGAAGAATCTTTGTCGATGAAAGGGATCTGTGGCCAGAAGGGAAATTTGTAGTGACAGATATTGTAGTTAGAGCTGAATTTCTAAATGAACATCCTGCTGTCATAAAGAAACTGCTTGAAGCAAACGTTGATGAGATAAACTGGATAAACAACAATCCTGATCAAGCTCGTCAGGAATTTAACACTGCACTCAACCAGCTCACAGGAAAGACCATTCCTGATGATCAGCTAAAAGAGGCATTTTCAAGACTTGCATTGACATACGATCCTATCGCCTCGTCACTGTATCAAGAAGCCAACAATACCTACAAAGTTGGATTTTTGGATAGCTTGCCAGACCTGTCAGGAATATTTGATCTAACTCTGTTAAATCAAGTATTGACTGAGAAAGGGCTAGCACAAGTTTCATCCAATCCCAACTCTCAACCACAATCTGATACAAACCAAACACAGTATAGTGAGAGTGTAACTTCAAATACTGAAAACCTCAATACCGTTCCGGAATTTGGTCCAATCGCTCCAATTGTTTTTGCGATTGCAGTCATGGGCATAGTATTTGCTACAAAGACAAAGGTAATACAGAAGCTCTAACTCTTCCTCTTTCTTTATTTTTTAATCTAACAGAAAGTTTTTCTTTTTCGTGCATCATCTCTTTTCAGTTTAAAAAACTCTATTAACAAAGCAACTATTGGTGACTATCTCCATATAATGACTCTGCTCCCACCAATTCAAGTATGAAAAAGAGATCACATGCATCTTATGTAGCAGCAGGCAAAAAAGGTGCAAAAACTAGAAAAAGAAACGGCAACTAACCAATCTTATGCAGAAATCTGCCTAGACTTTGAACACATGTCTTAGCAATGGCAATTTCCTGCTTACTTTTGCAGATGTTATTCGGTATCTGGTCTGTGAGATTAAAAGAGCTCAAGGTAAGGCTAATACATTTTAACAAATAGTTTTTTCTTAAATCTTGTTTAGCACTTCAAGCGCTCCCTTGAAATCATTTGGAGAACTTAGAAGTACATCGCCTGCAATTTTATGAACCTCTTTTACAAATCCTGCCATGTCTTTGACATATCCTGACCAGTCAAGATTGAGCATCTGTGCGGATTTTTGGTTAAGCTCTGACGCGAGCAGCACACACGGTATTATCCTAAATCCTTGCGGCTTTAGATTGTCCACTATCTTTGTTACCTGATCAATGGAGCTTACGACTTGGGTAACAAACCCCTTTGGTTGTGCCTCTATTTTTTTTTGAATCTTGTCATAGTTGGGATTGCCTGAGATTGAGAGATA
>JBAVVB010000031.1:0-4181 GCA_049697075.1 Nitrosotalea sp. | reverse complement strand
GAACCGCTGCCCATCCGTACTCATGTAACTGAGCAACAACCTCAGAGGTTGTTCGTGGTTGGTCAAAAAATGCATCCTCGGCAAGTGTTCGAATCTTGTTCTTTATTTGGCTCTTATCAAGAAAGGTTGGCTTGACAAATTCTGGCTCGTGAATCTCTGCGTCATTGAGCATGTTTAGTACTTCGGCGCCTTGAGCAGGTTGGCCGTATGAATAATCATACTGAAGTGCACTTGAGCTGTGATCTTTGACGTGTACTGAGAGGTTATTTATTACCTCATCCACACTTTGATTGTCTATATAGAAATCCTTGGACTCGATCTCAATCTCATTTTGCCCATATCTGATTCTGATTCTGGCCATTTTGTAATATTCACTTCCCCTGTTTTGATTTATTCTGCTAGCTCTAAGTAGCTTTAAAGACAGATCAAAAAATTTAAACAAGTTATTGTGATTTTTTTCCTACCTGTGCTAAAAAGGGATTTTATCATTCATCAGCATGGAAAAAAGAAACAAAATCATAGTCATAAGCATAATTGTTGCGGCTGTAGGCATCTTTGGATTTAGCCAATATCTATCAGTGTCTCAGCTACATGTTTCCATTATTCAAAGCAAGGTTGTAGATAAGACTAGTCAGGGTACACTGTATAATCTTCAGCTCCAATTCAGCAATCCCTCACTGTTGTTTCTAACCGTTGGAAGAACCAGTTTTGCAGTGGCTGCTAACGGAGAGAATCTTGGCAATGGAGTATTGCAGCCATCAGTTATTCCAGCAATGGGAAAGACAGTTGCCCAGACTCCGTTTCTTGCTAACACTGCAGTATTGGACAAGTATAACAATACCACCAATGTTCCAAGTCTAAAGTTAACAGGAACAAGTCAGTATGACATCCTCTTTACAACTGTCAGCATTCCATTCACATACTATCCAACACAGGACGAATCTAAAGCGTTTATAGACGGTACCTAAAAACAGCAAACTATGCTGACAGTTTTTGGATCTGTTGCAATAGATACCATTAGGACTCCTTCCAAAGTAATTAAAAATGCACTGGGGGGTGCTGCCACATATGCAGCAGTATCTGCAAGTTTTTTCCAAAAACCCGGCCTTATTGCAGTGGTCGGTCATGATTTTCCAAAAAAATATCAAGAGATCTTGAACAGGTTCGTAAACACCAAGGGTGTAGTACATGCAAACGGCAAAACTTTTCGATATGACGGAAGCTATGACCTGACATTAAGTTCCAGAACAACCAACAAGACTGAACTAAACGTACTAGGGGATTTCAAACCAATAGTTCCCAAAGAATACAGAAAATCAGAATTTGTCTACCTTGCAAACAATGATCCCACCCAAAATACAAAGATAATCAAGGAATTTGACAGAGTCAAGTTTTCCATGTGTGATACCATAGATTTCTGGATCTCGACTAAAAGAAATGATGTCATAAAGATGATGGGAGTAGTAGATTCTGTTGTCATAAATGACGAGGAGGCCAGGTTGCTCACAAAGACTCACAACCTGATCAAGGCGGCAAAAAAGATCATGGAATGGGGCACAAGATTTGTAATCATAAAGAAGGGAGAGCACGGATCCCTGCTATTTTATGACGATATCGTCTTTCCCTCGCCTGCCTTTTCTCTTGAAAGTATTGTAGACCCAACAGGGGCAGGAGACTCTTTTGCCGGGGGCATGATTGGATACATGGCCAGTAAAAACAGCACAAAGTTATCAACAATCAGAGAGGCTGTAGTGTATGGAAATGTAATGGGCTCATTTGCCGTTGAAAAATATGGAATAGCAGGCTTGGTCAAACTAAGAAAATCACAGATCCAGAATAGATTCAATCATTATAGGAAAATGGTTCATTTCTAACAAAGGTTATAGATATCAAATAGAAAAAGAGCGTATGGAAGACAGGCTGGATACAATTTTTGCACTACAAAAGAATTTAGAAAATATGATGAATCTAGAGCGTTATCCAAAGGATACGCAGGGAAAAATTTCTTCATTGTGTACTGCCATAATTCATGAGGCAGTAGAGCTACAGCGAACAACTAATTGGAAATGGTGGAAAAAACCAACAGAGTTTGATGAAGCGGCAGCAAGAGAGGAGCTTATAGACATCTGGCACTTTGTGGTTCAGGCATCACTTGAGCTGAAGATGACTCCAGAAGACATACTAAAGGAATATCAAAAAAAACACCAGGTCAACAAACAAAGACAGCTTGACGGTTACTAAAATTAGTTTTTGCCACTAATTTCTGGCCCAAGATTTGAGATCTCAGTTTCCCCTATCTTGTCAATGATTCTTACTTGGTTTTGAAATCTTTTTACTTCTCCATTTGTCAATGACAAAATAGGATCTGGACTTTGAGAACCAATTATTCTCCCATCCCGGTCTATTCCATTTTGATACAAACAAAGTAACGAATGCCCCGGCCTGTGTCCTACTGTATCTTTGCCACACAAAATGATGGTACAAATTTTTCCATCTGATATCACATGCCTAACAAGTAAATCAATTCCCTTGTTTTCTGAAAGTAATCTTCCAGCAATGTTAACTTGAACCATAAGTGTAGAGTTTACAATTTTTCCAAGCAGTTCCATACTAGACAAAGTGCATACTGCTACACTAGATTCGGAATTACCAAAGTAAATCCTGTCCTCAATTGGAAGCAGGATTTTGCATAATTCCCCTACCATCTCTGCTATTGGATTCATTTTTCAATCAATTGATGAATGGTTTTGGAGATGTAATGAAGATCAGCCTCTGTGACAAGAGGATGCACAGGCAGGCTCAGAACGGTTGAAGCCGCCCAGTCAGTCATCGGTAATTCTGTTTTGCTTTTGTAAAAGGGAGTTTTGTGTGCAGGAATTGAGTAATAGGCAGTTGCGCCAATTCCTTTTTCGTTTAGTTGTTTTGCCAGCTTGTTGCGATTCTTTGTAGAAATGGTATAAAGGTACCAATTTACTTTGACACCTGATCTTTCTATAGGCAAAATGAAATCCAGGTCAGCCAAAAGTTCTGTTAGAATTTTGGCATTTTGTTCTCTTTTTTTGAGAAACTTGGGAAGCTTTTTCATTTGGATCTTGGCTATTGCAGCGGATATTTCTGGAAGCCTGAGATTTAGCCCTAAAATTCTAGTATCATATCCATGCAACATTCCATGATTTCTTATTTTACGCAGTTTTTCAAAGATCTCCTTGTCGTTTGTAACAATTGCTCCACCCTCTCCCGATGTCATTACCTTTGCAGCATACATGCTAAAGCATCCTAGTCGTGAGAATGTTCCAGACTGTTTCTTCTTGTATGTCGTTCCCAAGGACTGTGCAGCATCCTCAACTACATCGATATTATGCCTGTCTGCTATCTCAGAAATCTCATTCATGTATGAAAAATTTCCGTACAGATGTACAGGCATTATTGCCTTTGATTTTTTTGTAATCTTTTTCTTTAGGTCATATGGGTCCATCGTATAGTTATCCGGTGCCACGTCAACAAAGACTGGTTTTGCCCCAACTGACATGATAGAGTTTGCAGTGGCTACAAAAGTAAATGACGGAAGCAGTACTTCGTCTCCACTTTTTATGCCAAGGGCATAAAGAGACGCTTGTAGCGCCGCAGTTCCTGAATTTACTGCTACTGCATATCTTGATCCAGTGTATGATGACAATAGTCCTTCAAATTCCTGAACTCTCTTGCCTCCAGAATTTGCAGCAGTTGTTAGCGATTTTTCTAGTAAGACATCTCGCACTTCATTGATTTCTTCCTTTTCTATTATTGGAACATTTATGGGAATTTTCAATATGTATTACCAAACTTTATACTATAATTAAACTTCCGAATGAAAATAAAACCAATTCTTATATTTCAGGTGGGATCAATCGTAGTTTAATGAAGATGGGTTTAGAGAAGGATCAGTCAGGATACAAAGTATATCTTTACATTTTCTACATATGCGGATTCATAATGATATCCATAACTTTCTATGGAATTTATGGGATGACCCAAGAATGGCAAAAAAATGGAACATATGTGATGGGCGAGATATTGGAAAAGACCGAATTTCCTACTGCTCATTTTGCCAAGCTAACCTCGTGGCTTTTCTTTTCTACAATAATTGGCTGGTATTGTGTGACAAGAATTGGCTGGAAGAGAACAGTTGGGGTTCCCTCTTG
>JBAVVB010000030.1:0-11510 GCA_049697075.1 Nitrosotalea sp. | reverse complement strand
GCTGATACGAATGCAAAAACGATAGATGTGAATGTTCAATCATTAAAGGGCGGCAACTTGACAATAACCCTGCCAACAGCGCTCATAGATGCATATCAAGGAGCGTCTCTTGAGCCAACATATATCCAGAATGTAAAAGATGCAGATATAGCTCATTTTGTGGTCATGGACAAAAATCACGGAGTCCATTATACTGAAGTTGACACCTCTGAAAATAGAACCCTGACCATTCCATTTCGCCTTGGAAATAGTACAGTTGAAATTAAAGGTACACAGATGATTCCAGAATTTGGATCCTTGACATCTGTCATACTAGTAATTTCAGTCATTTCCGTAATTGTAGTATCCAAGAATCTTTCTAGATAATGAATAAAAAAATCCTAATTGCCGTAGGTGTGGCAATTGTTGCTATAATGATGGCAATCACGTATCTTGAACAAGGCGAATCCAAGATTGCTATCATCAACAATCCGATATCCAATGTAACACAGTCAACCAACCAAGCTACAGCTACGTCCATTGCCTTTACCACAGACAAATCATCTTACAACATGGGAGACGCAATTGTAATCTCAGGCGATGTCAAATCACCAGTTGCTGGCACTCCCGTAACAATATTGATTCTTGATCCAAATAATTTACTTTTACAGGCTGAGAGAATTTCTGTTTCTCCAGATGGTAGCTTTCAGACTACAATCACTACTACCCCTGCTATTTGGAAGCTTGGTGGAACATATGCTGTATCAATACAATATGGTTCGTCCAATGTCAAAGCCCAAAAAACATTCTACTTTACAGGTTGAGTTTTATAATTTTGTAATAATCTTTCACAATCCTAAAATCTGAAATAAATAAAGTCTTCAGGCTTGACGACATATTCCACAAAACTAGAGATCCTAAAATATTTCACAGATCTTGGACCAAAAAGGTTCTAGTTCTGTACAATTTGTTAAAATGATTTTGGAAAATTTTACGTTACAACGATCTGAAATGATTGTTCAGACGACAGTGGAACTGCATTATGGATTGAATTCCAGACAAATACTTGGATTGTATATGTATCTGCCTTGTCTGGCTGCCATGATTGTGAGGCATTAATTGATTGCATGGCAGTTAAAACTCCTGTAATCCATGATAGTGATACTACGACGTCATCTTTGTCCTTTACCTGTACAAGGTAGACAAATGGCTGTGTATCCTGTGTGTTTTGAAGCGTTGTTGTTATCTGAACCTGTTGTCCGGTCTTTACTAAAGAAATGAGATTGCCATCAGAGTCTGTAATTTGTGGACTGGATGTTTGTATTGACATGATGTTAGTTGCAGGCAGGATTAGTGCCTTGGCTGTAAAGATCAGCTGCTGTGTTGAAAGATATGGTGGTGGCAGTGTCCTGTCAATGTATTCTGCTGTAACTGTATCTCCTACTGAAACATGAAGTCTATTTCCTGAAGATGAATAATTGGTTGAAAAGTAGACGTTCCCCATAAATATGCCTGAGCCTGGCGCAGTTTCTACCATTTGGAGTCTTATGCCGCTTTGGTCCGAATCAGACCAGACGCTTGTCTCAAAAGTAGATATTGTCAGTGGGTTGATGCTCATGTCCTTGTCCACAATCTCTACCACACCAGTAGAGTTTGGTGGATAGGTTGGTTGCTGCCAATTTATTATCTGATTTTGAGCAGTTGCCGTGGAAAAAGCCGTCGGCATCAGAATCAGAAAGAGTAAGCCACTTAGTGATATGATCTTCTGCAAGCGCTAATAAGTGATGCATACTGTTTTAATTGGTTTCTTTTGTTCGTCCAAGTTGCCAGTAGAGTTAGTATGATGCTTTAACAATTATGAGGCCGGTTTCCCACTGATATGATTTATCATAGTAAGGATAGATGCCTGGATGATTGAATTGGTACGTGAAAGTTTGGCCAGGTGTAATTACATTACTGTCAAACATGGTTGTTACTGAACTCTGGGTTTCAGGGGATCCATAAATTACGTCATGGGATACAATATCGCTGTTTTCCCAAGTTACGACGGTTCCAGGCGTAACATAAAGTATGTTTGGTCCAAAACATGTGCTTGTTTGTTCACAACTTGTCAGTGCCGCAGCACCTGGTGTTATTGTTATACTAGCTACGCCAGATGACTGCATGTTAGACATGCTACTGCCAGATGACTGCATACTGGTTGTTGGCGTACTGTTACTAGTGTTGGAAGTTGCAGCTGCAACAATTACCTGACCTGTCATCCAGGGATGAACTTCACAGAAGTAATTGTACATACCTGCATCTTTGAAGGTAAAAGAGTATGTTGAGGTCGGTCTGATAAGACTACTATCAAATATGGTTCCAGTCTGGTTGTCAGATGGATTACCACTTGTTACGGTGTGAGATACACTGTCTGCGTTAGTCCAAGTAACTGTGTCACCAGGTGCTACAGTTGCAACATCTGGGTTGTAGCAATTCTTTGCAGTAGCACAGTCTGGGCCAGCCGAGTCGCCCTTTGATATTGTGATCTCAGTGTCAGCAAAGGCTTGCTGGGTTGTTGCAAGAATCGTAACCACGCTTAGAACAAGTAACGCATACAGTTGTCTCGAGTCCACGTCATTAGTTAATCATGATCGTATAAAAATCCAAAATCTTCCACTCTTTTCAAGGATAGTTCGATCGTACACTGATTAGATGAAGTCAAAACCATAGGACGATCGAACTAATATCTTTGTTTCCAGAAAAAATTTAATGCTTACGCATCAATGTTAGGCAATTTTTAAATCACTTGCAATAAACTGCATTAAACTATAGAATCAGTGGGTCTAGTGGGATTCGCAACCATATGGTTCATTCCAGATTCCATTTAGAGGCTGTTTATGAGTATTTGTACTAGAACGCGTAATATCATATCAAGAATACCAATAATAAGAAGTTAGTAGTAGTTAATACATGCAGTCCTCTACAAAGAAGTCAAAAGAGATGCCAGAACTATCTCCTGAGATTGAAGAGAAAGTCAAAATGATCGAATCTGGCAAAGTTACTGGTAAGAAGTATACGCCAGATGAATACATAAAACATATTGAGGAAGTCTTAGAAGATTAATCCTTGTGGTTTGTTCAACCTGTTGATGATACAATAGATAAGAAACTAAAGAGGTTCAAAAGTAATCAACCATTAGTCAAGAATTACAAAAGGTTTATTGAAGAATTAAAGTCTGCTGACAATCCAAGATTATTAGGAGAGCTTAAGCATGGTAGATTTCAAAATTGTTTTGGAAAACATATTACCAAATCTCATAGCTTGATATATTATGTGGATGTCCAAAAAAGAACCGTCTTTCTAATTGACTTGGATGACCACAAGAATCTTTATGGTAGAGATAACAGAAATTAATTAGTTACAGTTGAAATTAATAATTTTAGAATCAGCGGGTCTAGTGGTTTCCACTTGCTGCAGCGTCCAAAACCGCCTCTTTTGCAGCGGTTTTTTCAATATTGATTTAGTAATGCAAGTTGAGATTAAAATGTTTTATCATTCGTTGGCATAGCTCAGCATCTTGCCATTATTTGCTTCTATTTTGTGTATGTTCGAATCTTTCGTAGACCTGTTCAGTATCTCGTATTGCTGCCAAAAACCGCCCTATCTGCAGGATAAAGCTGAGAGGGAGATTTGGGGAGGACAAAGTTTGAGGAAAAAAATCAAGAAAGCCATTGAACGCACAGTTCCCCTATAAGGATTATTCATGCAACTCAATTTTGTAGCTTTTATTTTGCAACAACAATGTTGGTTTGAATTACGTCTGTGAGTGGGTTTGCCATGAGATACCCGTTGAGAAGAACTGTCTGTACTGTATACGTTCCAGCTTGTTGTGGTGTCCAGGATTCTGCTACGGTAAGAGATTGGTTTGGCACTATGTTTGCAGACATGCCGCTTTGTGACTGGACCTGGTTGTTTTGATCAAGCACTCGAACAACATATGTGAACCGTTTTTCTCCCGCACTGTGATTTTCAATCACTGAGGAAAAGCCAACTGGCTCCCCTGCATGTAGCGCGCTCTTTTGATTGCCTTTCATATCGACAGTTGTCAGGTTTGACAGTGTCATGCCGCTTGGCATAGCAAGGGCATATCCTGGAATTCCTATTACCAGTATTGATATGCTGAGAATTATTGCTTGCTTTTGCATGACATGATATGGCCTTTTATTGTAATTAATTATTTTTGGTACACTACATCTTTTGCAAGATCCATTTGTCATATCTGTTTTGTAAACAATAATAATTTTAGTATATTAGCATTGAGAGACAATTTTCAAAATGAAACAATCTTCGGTGATACCAAACTGGAGTTCAGTTAGAGAATTGTATTATAATCGTTAAATTCGTCCACAAAATATTTTTACTTCAATATGCCGCTTTTTATCAAATGTACGTCCATATATGAGGGAGGGACTTGCTTTTGGCCAATCCTGCAACCAATGAAGATAAAATATTTGAATTCATACAACGAAATCCCGGGTGTCATCTTCGCCGCATCAAAAACGAGCTAGGCATGTCGATGGGCACCACTCAGTATCACTTGAATTCGTTGGAGCAGGCAGGAAAGATCCTATCTGAAAAACATAGTTTTTATCGATTCTACTTTCCTGTAGGAATTTTTGAGGCAGAACAAAAAAACATAATGAAAATTCTCAACCAGGGAACGTTAAGGGAGATATTGCTGTTCATAATAGAGAGGAAAAATCCCACCCAGGTAGAGATCAGCGATCATGTCAAAATTACTGCAGCGTCTGTTAACTGGCACATAAGACGGCTGCTTGAGATTAGCATTATAAGAGAAACCAGAAAGGGAAAGTTCAAGAGATACGAGTTTGTTGGCAATCCTTCACATATCATAAAGATACTCAAGGAATACCATCCGTCCCTGTGGAACAATTGGAGTGACAGGCTAGCTGAAATATTTTTGATGTCGTATGAGGACGATGCAGAAACATGAACGTGCCGCCGTTTTCCTTTGGGCCTGTGTTCTCTGAGATATTTACTGTCACGCAGATATCCATCATTGTAATTTCCATTCTCTTGATGATACTATCGATTACCATCTACAGAAACAAGAAGTTGAAAAGAATTGCATTTGCCATAGCAATATTTGCCATATTTGCCGTTCAACACATCATCAATTACATTGACGCCAAAGTCGTTGACATCATGCCTGATGACATGAGGTATGCCCTGTATTCTTCAATGACACTTGTTATCATCATACTATTCTTCTTGGTCATAATCAAGAAATAATTCCTTGTACGATCTTCTAACTGTTGGTACCATGATACAAAAATCAGTATCGTTGATTTGTATTTTTATTTAGTTAATCGTACCTGAAATATAATATATCATAATTAGTATTGTCAAAAAAGACATGCCAGATGAATCGTGCAGAAGATGCGGCGGGGCGCTGATAAAATTTTCCCTCTGTGCAGAATGCAGAAGGACAATGCAGCAAGTCTGCCCAAAGTGCGGACTGGCTACTGTGGAAAAGATACACAGGAATTGTTTTTACGCAATAGAGCCACTCCAGGCAGCATCTCCGCATCTTGTAATACTTGAATGACTTTTTCTTGGTACAATTCTCTAACTGTGTACCAAGGTACAAAAAGAATCTACTGTTTTTCATTTTGAGAAATGTCCCTCAAATATAATATACAAAGATCGTTACATTTTACGGCATGGTGGCAGATTTGTGTGGTTTTGAAAAAAGCGTCCTCCCCCTGACTAGAGATTACTTGTCAAATATTCTGCCACAGATTTTTTCATTTAGGAAATGACACAAAAATACATCAACATGTTAATTGAAAGACTAGACGTTATTCTCCTAGCTGTTGCAGTGCTTGCAGTACTTGGCAGCGGTGCTGGTTTTATGCATGCAGGCCAGGCTTCTGGTTCTGATACTTCTGCCGATACAGGACTTCCCGACTATGTTAACTTGTTCAAGATGACACAGAATTCCGTAGTCAAGATAACAAGTACGGTATCAGACCCGTCTGAGGTCACCATCATAAATGGCGTGCCGTCAAATGGACAGGCAACCATGCTGGGCTCCGGGTTTGTGTACGATACTGCAGGACGTATTGTCACAAACGCCCATGTGGTAGGCCAGAACAAGTCAGTCTACGTAACCCTCACTGATGGCAATACATATAATGCAAATGTGGTTGGAGTGGACCCCTACAACGATTTGGCAGTAGTGCAGATAACTGACAATTTTACAGGCGAGAACCTGATTCCGCTGCAGCTTGGCAACTCCTCCCAGCTTGAGGTGGGACAGTATGTTGCAGCAATAGGCAATCCATTTGGGCTGGAAGATACCATGACCAACGGCATCATATCACAGCTTGGCAGATCACTTAACGACGAGGAGACTGGAAGTTTTTCAATTCCTGATGTGATTCAGACCAGTGCGGCGATAAACCCTGGAAATTCCGGCGGGCCACTTCTTAACATGGCAGGACAGGTAATTGGAATGAACACTGCAATCAAGACAGATACCGGCAACTTTGCTGGAGTTGGGTATGCGATTCCGTCAAACCAGATTGCAAGAATAGTGCCAATATTGATAAAAAATGGAACGTACCAGCACCCCTGGCTTGGCATTGAGGGAAGAAACCTAACGCCAGACATTGCCCTTGCAAACGGGCTAGAACGAAACTTCAAGGGCGTTGTAATAGAAAAGATATCAACCAACAGCTCTGCCTCAAAGGCAGGCCTTGAAGCTGCGACAGACGATCAGGAAGGCATACCACATGGCGGTGACATCATAGTATCAGTTGACGGGCATCCTGTAAAATCAGTCTATGACATCACGGCGTACATGGATGATTACAAGTTTGTCGGAAATACAATGAGCCTTGGAATAGACAGGGCCGGAAAGACGATTGATGTTACCGTAACATTGGTGGCAAGACCACCCCCTGCACCCCCGACTCCTCCAACTCCGACTGCATTTCCGGACTTTCCGCAGATTCCCGGCTTTCCACAACTTCCATGATTCTGATTGCCACATGAGATCAAGTTAACAATGTTAGTCCAATTTTATATTACAAAATCGCACACAAGATCTTAAGGATGTGTAAAAATGAGAATGCAACTCTTGGTGCTATTTGCATCCGCCCTATTTCTTGTTGTATTGTTCTCGCCAGTTAACAGGCAGCTCCTTGGATTCCAAAATGCAAGTGTGGGCGCCCCAATCAATTTCAGTGGACTTTTCAGATACAAAACGGTAATGGTTCTGCCTGTCTTTACGCAGGCAGCATATGGTCCACATGGCTTTTACTGGTTCTATGGCGGAAGATGCGATGCAAGATGCCTGACAGTGCCCATACCAAGAAACTTTACAGCCTCATACGTGACTGGCGGCGGAGTAGACGGCATGCTGCTTGACCAAAACTTTGTCCATGTAACTGACTTGGATGTCGACAGGGATCCTGCCATCCTGGACAAGTATGACAGAGTAATCTTGCTGCATAACGAGTACGTCACGCAAAGGGAATTTGATGCAATTACACATCACCCGCATGTCATTTACCTGTACCCCAACGCACTATATGTACAGGTCAAGGTGGATTATACCAAGAACACGATTACGTTGGTAAGAGGACACGGTTATCCGCAAAAAGATATTCGCAATGGCTTTGGCTGGATCTTTGACAATAGCAAGTATGAATACAACACTGCATGCGAAGACTGGCAATTTTACAAGATACAAAATGGCTACATGCTTGACTGCTACCCCCAGCTTGCCATAGAAGATGACAGCCTAATGCTTGAAAAAATGATGCTCTTATAGATGTGTGCGAGTTTGTATCTTGATAGATTGGGCGACCTGGAATTGGTTGAGATCATTACTGGCGATGACGGTTCGGAGTTGTTCCGTCTTACCGCAAGGGGCGAGAGACTCTACAAGAAAAAGTTTGCACACATACAGCTAGATTTTTCGTGATGTAACAAAACTGAATTGGAATTATAGAATAATCTGCGTAAAGGCGTGTAAGCAAGAAAATAGGTTTCCATTCACCGCAGCATCCAAAACCGCCTCTTTTGCAGCGGTTTTTTTCTGCATGATTGTATGATGTTACGCAACTTTATATTGTTTTATGGATGAATGTTTTTGTGCGATGTCAAAACGTTACCTTTGAGGAGGACGTTCATACTTATCTGAGACCCGATGAATGGATCTCATGAAGATATGCTTGTTATCGATTTTTATGAAGGTTTCTAATTCTTTACATATACAGAAGATTTTCAAATAACTAGAAAGGTTTCCCTTTGATCACTTGGTTGAAAATAGATCAGATGGTCGTATCCAGAATTATTGTATTTGTGTTATCTTATTTTTTATGGTAGATGACCCCAACCACGTGTTATCAGAATATTAACAGTGTCAGATTTCACACATGCGGGAGATCCGTCTTCATCTTTGATTACTAGTTGTAGACCATCATTGCATTTCACATTATTTACCGGAGTTCCCGACTTGAATTGTTTGAGAGGGAGAATGTCGTGGTGCATAATAATCCCAGTCGTATTCATCGAAGTGCCATAAAGCATGATCGTATAACTTGCATTATATGGCAATATGCCAAACTCTAATGTTCTGTTCTGTTCATTGGTTTGAATTTCTCTAAAATCATTTGTTTCACCTATCATGGCACCTGTTGCACCCATGTTAACAGTATAGTTCTTATTAGTTCCATTATCATATCTTGAATCGATTACGTTTCTTGGCAGTTCAAGTGTTAGATATCCGCTCTTGTTTTCCACACCTGTAACACTGATGTAAAGTATTTTGTTTTCAGTATCCATTCCAAGTCCCGCAAGTTCATTTCCTTGTGTTATCTTGTATCGTATAGGATACGGTATCTTTCCAAAAAATGCATTGTAAGTATAGTATTTGTCATAATCTACAGATGTTGGGTTGTACGTTATCGTGTTGCTGTCTTGCCATGCATTGCCATAATGAGCTACTATTTGGTATGGTCCAGGAAGTGTATTATTTCCAGTTTTTACATCATACTCGTAAGCATAGCCATAAGTATAGAAACCATTAGAAAATGGATTTTTTTGCGGCGCCAGGTTTACTGTTGAGTTTTTATACAATTTACCATCAGAACCAAACACGTCTATTGTCACTGTTTGATTTGGATTTACAATAGAGTTTGCCACAGTACCTGAGATCTTGATTGTTTCACTTTCGTTGTACTGTGTCTTGTCAGTGTTTAGAACAAATGGTGATGGCACTATTAGTGCCATAACTGCATTAAATCCAGTTAACGTGATGAAAATGAGAATTGCAATTATTGATATGTGTAGAATTTTCATTTTTGATATGTACTGGATACAATTGGTTAAAAAACTATCTCATCATTCTTCTCGTTACGATTCATTGGAAATATAATTTGTTATCATTGAGTTCAAAATGAATTATCCGACTTTGTCAATAAGGCCGTATTTTTTATGTAAAAATTCATATTCATAGTTACAAAATATTTCCTCATACAGAATTATTGACAGATTTCATGAATTGATTGCAAAAGAAAAGGTAATTGTTCTTGCAGTTGAATCTATCTTTACTCTTGATTCAGTAAGCCTATTATTTAACTGGGAATGTTATTTCCTTGTAGTTCATCCCAGCTATTTCTACAGAAGTAAGGTGGTACTGAGATGATTCGCAAAGTGGAGGATTAGTTACAAATGATGAAAAGTCTGATGCATTGACTTGATCTTTGTCATATCCGACAGCAAGTGGGTAACGTTCACAATTTATCTCAGGTAAGAAATAATCATAGAATCCAGTTGCATTTTGCAATGGTTTTATGGTGTAGATGACCGTAAAATTTGAATCAAGTGGCATGCCTGCAAGACTCACTGTTTTTGGATTAGCGTGAATTTGAAACAGGCTTGTTTGATCAATATAACCTATAGAATATGATTTGTTAGTCGTGGAAATATTATACTTGCCTATGTGTAAAAGTTCCTCCATATCTGCCATTTGTGGCCAAGGCAAACCACTCGACGTGTTGTTATTCATATACCAAATCGTAAAATTGAGTCTAGCACACACTGTAGAACTATTGTTCATAAGAAGAACTTTAACTGTATCAGGATTGTGTTTATTTTCTGGTATAACATGAAATGTTCCGCAACCATTTCCGGGTTTGGAATCAATTAAAGTGGAGAATCCAGTATTGTTGCTTGTAAAAACTGGCAATATTGACCAAAGGATGATCACAGCAGCTATTCCTGATCCTGTTATTAGTAATAGGCTCAAAGTTTTCACTTTCTAAATTCTGACCTCACATGGTACAATTGTATAATACAGGAGAATCTCATATTGTAAAGTTATTACAATAAATCCAGTTATTGGCAATTCCATGACATACAAAATATCAATGTGGCTTAAAGGCTTTGATAAAAATGGAATTTTAATAATTTTGTCCATGTCTTTTAACAAAACAAGTATGACATGCTCTTTTTATTTAATTGATTTTGTAACTTAGAAAAGGTCTATTGTTACAACCGAAATTGGATCCACACCTGCTGTTAATTTGACAAAGTGATAAAAAATAAAAAAAAGGTGTTTAGGAAGACGACGTATCGTCTGTACAAGTGGACCCGCCACAAGAAGTAGACTCGGACGAATAGCTCCAGTTATTCTGTTCGCTGGTTAGTACTTGGTTTGATGTATAGCCACTTGTTGATGGAGAGACTGAGACGTCAGCAGTATCTGATGAAGATGTAAATTGTGCAGTTGAACTACTGAATCCAAGTATTTGACCGGCTGTTTGATCCCAACTTGTATCTAAACCATATGAATCCGAGGCCGTCACTGCAGTACAACTGCTTCCTTTACAGAATGTAGCAGTAAGCGTGTCGCCTGTATTCACAGTACCCTCTACATAAGCAGAGTAGCCATTACTTAGTGTTTGAAGCGACACTGTTTTGCATGTAGGAGTATAGGTCTGTGTCGTTAGATCGTTATTCCAAACGCAAATCCTAGTGTACATTGAATTATTTGGATCATTTTGATATCCAAATTGCACTGCGTCGTCATCATTATTTGATCCTAAAAAGTCATTTGTATTAGTCTGGATACTCCATGCATTTGTTCCTTGTACTGAATCCGACTCACTACTAAAGCTGGTTAGATCTATATTGGTCTCTCCAAAGTTAAGTGCCGTTGATCCAGGATTGTATGTCCCATATACGCCAGTAGAACCTCCTTCTGTAAGTGGCATTAGTGGATGTGATTTTATCCACGCTTCTGATTCACATGCCGCGCTTACCCATCCTGTTTCATTAGTCCAAGTATAACAACCGATTTTAGCAGGAGCTGGTGGAGCAATTAGCTTGTGTGGTAAGTTAGTAGGAACTACAAATGGCACATGTTGAAGGTGAAGTTTTTGTGGTTGGGCATTGACCGTTACTATCATAGAAGATGATGACAGTACTACCAATACTAGTGCTGTAACTATTGC
>JBAVVB010000029.1:0-3109 GCA_049697075.1 Nitrosotalea sp. | reverse complement strand
GGATACCAATATTCTGCAAAGGGTTTCGGAGTGCGAGTATGCGTTTCATGTAAAAAACAATCATCAATTAATTGGGTTTTTATGAAGGCAACGTTTCGCGAATCTGAACATTTTTTCCCCAGACTATGCGCATTAAGACCAACACCCGAAGCGGATTACAGAAACTCTTGGGAATACGGATATGGTTTTGATAATAAAGATTGGTCAGAATCATATCATTTATGCAATATACCCACTACCCTAAAAAGAAATTCAAATGGGGAAGAGCCAGATAAGATACTTCAAACTTCAGATAATTTACATCTTGAAATATTACAGACCATTGGCGATGATTCCATACCACTTGCAAACATTCTTCCAATTGATCAAATAATATACATACCCATCATAGTAACTGCTGCTGAAGTATATGCGTATGATATTGATGTTAAAAAATTTGACGTAAATGATGCTAGTTGTGTTAATGTTGAAAAAGTTCCATATTTATTATATCAACACAGATTGCCCATAGGAAAACAACGTCTTGTAAATAACCCATATTTTGGTGAACAAGAAAAATTTGATAAATTGAATATCTTTGTAGTACACTACAAGAATTTTGAACAATTTATTCAAATACTAAAAAATGTATTTACAGTAAAAACGATTAAACTGCCTGTATCCACTAAATAGAAGATGAATTTTTAAATCAAAATTATAATTTCTTTTTCAGAAGTTCATATCAATTTTTAGAAATTTTAGATTTTCCGTATGTAGATTTGATGTTCTATTAGACCAAAAAATTGTATGTGGAAAACTGTACAAAAACTAAATCAGCATGAGAAATACAGACGCAGGAATAATTACATATTCAGATCTGATTTCTAGATCAGTTTTAGAAATCACAATTCCGCTTTTCTTGCCAGTTGTACTTAGAAAATTTACAAGACCAGCCAATTCTTTATGATCGATTTTATTTCTATATTTTACTTCTATTGGAACTTCGATACTGTTTCCATCATATAAAATAAAATCTACTTCTCGCCCTTTGTCATCTTTCCAATAGAAAAGGTGATTGTAATAGTCAAAGGTTTGTTTCTTATTGCTTAGCATGAAAGCCCATCTAATGAGGTGATCGGCTACAATTCCCTCAACAATTTTGCTTTGGTTTATCTCATCTTCTATGTATTTAAGGCTGGTTTCGAAGTTGCCTTTTGCGCTTAACCATCCGTTAAACACATGCAAAAAGAAAGGATCATGAAAGTAGAATTTTCTGTCTTTTTGAATTAATGGTATTTTTTTCTCTTCTCCATAAAGATGCATGATTGTCAAGACAAAGAGATCACGTAACACGTAAGCATAATCTGTTGCAGTATTTGAACTGCCTAGTGCTGCATTTTTAGCCAGATCATTCCATGATATGTGTGTGCTTAGACTTTTCATTATGGCACCGCTAAATTGTTTTAAGAGAGTTTCATTTTTCGATAACGCACTCCATTCGCCTTTGAATCCATCTAGATAGTTAGTATACGTATTTTCAGATATAGAGTTTGTTTTGAGTTTTTCGTCTATTACCTTTGGAGTTCCACCCGTTAACATATAGTCATAAAGTAAATGATTAAGTTCATTTTGATATGCATTAATACCATCAATTTGTTCATCAATTTCTTTATTAATTAATTTGAGAAATATTGATTTTCTTTTTTCTGATGAAAGTAGAAAATTGTGTTCTATGAATTTTTTTATATCTTTATTGAGTAATGATGCATATTCAACAAATTTCATTGGAAGGAGAATTTTATCGTAATTTTCATCTAACGAACCTTTTCTTCCCGGTAGTCGTTCAGTTGCATTTTTAATATTGATGGCTTGTGAACCAGTTGCCATTACTGTGCAATTTTTTAATTTATCAGTATCAACTAACCATTTTATTCCCTTTTGCCAATCAGATACAGATGACGCTTCGTCCAAGAATAGATAATTTCTATTATCTTTTCTTTGTCTTTCACTTATTTTCATGTAAATTTCAATGACATCTACAACATCTTGCTGAGTACTTGCTAAATCAAGAGAATAGTACAGGATGTTCCACGGCGAAACTTTATTTTCCAAGAATTCTTTGATTTGTAATTTAACAAGTGTTGTTTTTCCTACTTGCCTAGGGCCCCTTAAGGTGTAGACAATGGTATTTGCTGGTTCAAAGTTGTAGGTTATTTTGTGTCTTAGTCTAGGATCGTATTTTATTACAGAATTTTCCCATTCTTTGATTTTTTTATCATCATTTATCAGTGTCCAATCTTTCCACCACGGATTGAGTTCTCTTACATCGCTTTCTTTAATCACGTTGAATATTACTGAACAGTGCTTTATATATTCAAAGAGAATTCACTGAATAGTTCTTTATATATTCAAAGAGAATTCACTGAATAGTTCTTTATTTTGGGTAGTTATAAATTTGGAAGGCTATTTAGCTCGCGTAGCGAGCTAACTTCACATCGCTACTTGTTTTAGTTATGTTGGATTCTTAATCTCTTCAATTATGATTTTGATCTAGTTTCCACTAGAAAATGAAAGATTAGACAATGAAAAATAAGATTGATTTGCATTATTATGTATAGTTAAAAATTATGTAAGTTTAAAATGAATAATTGGATTTTGACCTGTCAGACCAAATGAACAACCTTTTCGTATATTGATTAGCGCCAAATATGACAATGAATCATGTTTTTTTATTTTTTCATAACCTTTCCGTCTTATATAATCAATTATTCTGGAAGATCTTTGTTTATCCATCACTAAATAATAATTTTTAAAAGCTATTGGACTTGGCAATACAAAGATAATTTTGTTCGCTTCAAATGGTGGAATTTCATCATAAATCTTCACTCCATTGAAAACACTATCAGTTTTCATTTTATTATAAACAGTATAGAGGATTGAACTAACTACACCTGACCATATTGCTATAAAAAAAGTACCATCTTGATCTATCTGATTTTTTTCCTTTTCTTTTTCTATAATGTTATTTGTAAATTTATCTTCAAAGTTTTTGAGTAATTTGTCTTTATACCGACCTACTATCAATATCGCCTTAACATCCGCAAATGTTCCATTAATCTGTAAATCCGGC
>JBAVVB010000028.1:0-7312 GCA_049697075.1 Nitrosotalea sp. | reverse complement strand
ACCTTGAACCCAGCTGGTAAGGTGCCATGTGTTGGACCAGAAGCTGTAGGTCTTGGTTTTGCCGGTTCTGGTTTTGGTGCTGGCGGAGGTGCCGTGTGAGTATGTTTTACTTCTGCTGGCTTTACCTGCGAAGATAAGTTAGTAAGCTTGGCTTCAAGCTCTGCTATTTTTGCCTCAAGTTCGGCAGTATGGAGAGACTCTCCTTCTGAAACTTTTTTAGTAGAACGTGCTTTTTTTGGTTTAGATTCTTTTGACATGTATTTGCTTTCTGGTAAAGTAGTTTATTTAGATTTTGATCACGAGTAATTCCAGTATTTATAGAAGTTTTATATGACTAAAGGTCGATTTTAAGCCATTGGACGATTTTGAGAAGGAATATCCCGAATTTGACTGGAAAAACACGCCAGCATACAAGCATCCAGGAGGAAAGGATTGTCCTTGCCCAAAGCATGAATACATAAGGGAACAGATCAACGTAGCCAAGACTGTAAGCGAGACCTCCAAGGAATCAAGCAGTATTACGTTAAAGTTCTGCCCTGACCATTATCGCGTTTATCTAAAAGAGGTGATTCCGGCAATGCCACTCAAGTACAGAATCCTTACAAAGATCGCATTAAAAATTGGAGCAATAAAGGTTGAACAGCTAAAGTACATGCAATCAGACCAATGCTTTTACTGCAGGTTTGGCTCAGGCGGTCACGACAAGAAAAACGAGTTGCCGCCCATCATCTAGACTGGACCTATCAAAATTTTTGGTTTGTTTGGAGTGTCGTGATGACATTTCTTTCCACAGAGTGGACATGTTATCCTGTCCAAAAAGATGCATTGACAAATGTGCGACTTCATGTAACTGTCTGCAGTCTTGCTATATTCTCCAGTTCCGTTGCAAAAAGAACATTGAGTATCTAAAAGAACAATCTTTCCACCGCCGCCACAGACGGAGCATTTTTGGCCAGACAACTTATGCCATTCCCTTAGAGGATATTAAAGTTCTTTTGTTAAAACCCTTTCCTGTTTCTCAGTGTGAATCCAGTTAAGCTTATACCAGATATGTATTCAATAGACGTTGTGCCAATTGAGGAGCTTTCAGAGCTTGTAGGCAAGCTCGAAAAAGCAGGTGAGCTAAAAAGAGTAAAGACGCAGGTTGACACAAATCTTGAGATTTCAGAAATTCTAAGTCGTGTCATGTATTCAAATGGTCCCGCAGTCCTTTTTGAAAATGTAAAAAATTATGACATGCCAGTTTTAGGAAATGCTTTTGGTTCCATGAAGCGATTAGAAATTGGACTAGAGAGTTCGGATTTCACAGAAATCGGTCAGAGAATTGTTGACATGACTCGAATGGAAGTTCCAAGTGGAATTTTGGATAAACTACGAAAACTCCCAGAGCTTTCAAAGATAACTGATATTGCACCAAAATTACAAAAGAGTGGTCCTGTAACAGAAGTGTTTGAAGATTTACCATCATTTGAAAAAATTCCAATCTTGAAAACATGGCCAAAGGATGCAGGAAAATTCATTACGTTTGGTCTTGCTGCTACAAAACATCCTGAGACAGGAGTTAGAAATCTCGGTGTATACAGGATGCAGGTTTTAGACAAAACTCATGCTCTCATGCACTGGCAAAAACACAAACGTGGAGCGCATCATTATGATATCAAAAAAGATTCAGGTAACAAGATAGAGGTGGCAGTAATAATTGGTGCAGACCCTGCTACAGTTTTTTCTGCCGTTGCACCAGTGCCAGAAGGGCTTGACAAGTACGTCTTTGCAGGAATCACAAGAAAGACAGGAATCAAGACTGTAAAATGCAGAACAGTCGATCTCGAAGTACCTGCAAACGCAGAGATGGTGCTTGAGGGATATGTAGACCCGTCAGATATTAGAATGGAAGGTCCATTTGGTGATCATACCGGATACTACACACCACCTGAACCGTATCCAGTGTTTACATTAACTGGAATTATGAGAAGGCAAAAACCAATCTACCTAACTACCATAGTTGGAAAACCAATCTTGGAAGATGCGTTCATTGGCAAAGTAATAGAGCGCTCATTTCTTCCACTAATCAGAATGTTTCATCCAGAGGTAGTTGATTTTTCAATGCCTGCTGCAGGATGGTTCCAAGGGATGGCAATAATATCAATCAAGAAACGATATCCAGGACAGGCAAAAAAAGTTATGATGGGTCTATGGGGAATGGGCCAGCTTTCGCTGACAAAAATTTTCATCGTAGTCGATGAGGACATTAACGTACATGACATGAATGATGTGATATGGGCAGTTACAACTCGCTCAGATGCTGCAAGAGATGTCACCATAATCAACAATACCCCTACTGATACTCTTGATCCAGCATCACCACTGGTCAATCTTGGCTCAAAACTTGGAATTGATGCTACACAAAAAACAAAGGAAGAAGGATACCAAAGAGAAATTCAGGAACTTGTAAAATCAGACGAAGAGACCAAGAGAACAGTGGATTCCAAGTGGTCCAGTTACGGGATTTAGTACGTTTTCACAGCATTGTAAAAGTTGTCGCGCTCTTCCACTTGATATCCGATTTGTTTTACGGCATCAATGATTTTAGGCGCTGTAAGTTCGGTAGACCTTGCACCGGTACATGATACCACTTCCTCTCCAAGTAGTGTTCCTCCAAAATCATCTGCGCCATATTGCAGTGCCATCTGGGCCATAGCTATACCGTTTGTAAGCCATGATGACTGGATGTGTGGTATGAGTCCATCATACATTATTCGCGATATTGCAATCATCTTTAGTAGCTCGGTTCCTCCTGCGGCATACTTGACTGTCTCTTCTTTTTGCATGAGGGTATTGTTTGGCTCAAAGCTCCATGGAATAAATGCCATAAATCCTCCAGTCTTTTCTTGTAGTTTTCCAATCTTTACAAAGTGTTCTGCAATTTCTTTTTTTGTCTCAACGTGACCATACATCATTGTGGCAGATGCTGGAATATCCATGCCATGAGCTTCTTCCATTATTCTAAGCCAAGTATCACTTGAGATCTTCTTTGGACTTATCACTTGCTTTACACTATCAACTAGAATTTCTGCTCCGGCACCAGGTACTGATTGAAGACCCGCTTCTTTCAGTCTTGCGAGTACCTCCTTGGTGCTTGTGTGTTCTACTTTTGATATCATATCAATTTCAGACGCCGAAAGGGCATGAACTCCCACTTTGGGAAATTTTTTGCGAATGAGTCTAAACGCGTCTTCATAATACTCGATTCTAAGCTTTGGATTGTGTCCGCCCTGAAACATTACCTGTGTAATGCCAAACATATCCCACGCTGCCTTTAATCTTGATTCAACCTGTTCTAATGATACCGTATAAGACTCGTCGTGTCCCGGCGGCCTATAAAACGCACAAAACTTGCAATCAGTTATACACACATTGGTGTAATTGAGAATCATATTGTTTACAAACGAGGCTTTATTTCCAAATTTTTTTCTTGTAAGATGTCCACCTACAAGACCCATCAGATGAACATCATCAGAATCCAAAAGTCTTAGACATTCATCATAACCAGGTCTTTTTCCAGCAACAGAGTTTTCTAAAATATCACCTATCTCAGAATGATGAAGTTGTTGAGTTAGTTGGCTCAATTGATTTTTGATCTTTCCCTATTGTATTTAATTGTTTGAAAGCTAAAATCACAAGATTTGATACAAATTGAAATTTAGCTGGTGCAAGACATCCTTAATACAATTTTTCACCTAGACGACATAATCTACAGTTTTAAGTCGATAACAATGTTCACTAACATAGTTTGACAATTGTTTTATTATAATCTCTAAAAAGTTCTCACATGAGATTGCTTTCATATAGCCTGACAGCATTTTTGTTACTTGCAACAAGTGTACCCGTCTTGCTTGTATACGCACAAATAGATCAGTCAAACACAAGCTCAACCAATATGACAGGGCAGGGAGGACATCACGGATTCCACCGTGGATCTATTATTCGAGATGTGATCATAGCTGCAATAATAGGTGGAGGCGGATATGCCGGATGGAGAATCTACAAGTCAAAGAAAAAAAACAAAGATGCGTCAAAAAATACATCAAAAGATACAATGTGATTTTATCTTTTTTCTAAGAAATCCAAATTTTTCATTAATTTTTACTTGAAATGAGACTTGTCTATAACACTTCCAGCGTGTAATTTTCATTGTAATCTTTCATATCTGTCAAATTGAAGCATGTCATCTTTGCCCCACTATTTTTAAGTAGGGCACACCAAGGATTAATTCCAATGGTTAGTGGTTTTCAGATTCGAATGAATCGCATACTACGAAACGGCAAGATGTTGTGTATCCCAATGGACCATGGAATATCCAATGGTCCCCTAAAGGGAATCGAGGATCCATATCCCTTGATATACACATGTCAGAATTTTGGCCTTACCTCGGTTATAATCAATAAGGGGGTTTTCAAGAATTTGCCCAAGCCAACTAAAATTGGATTGATAGTTCATTATTCTGCAAGTACTTCTCTTTCCATGTCTCCAAACAGAAAGATGCTTACTGGCTCAGTTCAAGAAGCATTGCGTCTTGGAGCTGATGGAGTATCTTTACACATCAACATAGGTGGAAAGGAAGAACCTGAGATGCTAGAACAGCTTGGCACAATTGCGGACGATTGCCACAAGTGGAGTATGCCATTACTTGCAATGATGTATCCAAGAGGAGAGAACGTAAAGAATCCACATGACCCAACCATAGTTGGACATGTAGCAAGAATTGGCGCAGAATGTGGTGCAGATATTGTCAAAACGTTGTATACTGGAGACGTAGATTCATTTTCTAAGATAGTAAAGAGTACCCCAGTTCCAGTAGTAATTGCAGGCGGACCAAAAGCAAAAACCGACAAAGATATTTTGCAAATGACAGAAGAAGCAATGCAGGCCGGTGCCAAAGGAGTAACATATGGCAGAAACATATTTGAGCATGCCAATCCAGCCAAGATGACTCATGCTCTTGCTGCAATAATATTTAGAAAGGAATCGGCAAAGGAAGCTGCAAAGTACCTTGACAAAAAATAGAGAATTTGCCATAGCCCCCAAGGTACCCAGGGGTCAGCTTGTCAAATTTTTAACCGAGATAGAAAAAGAGGGCATCAAAATTGTCAATGTAGACCCTTCAGTCCTCAAGGGATTGAAGACAAAGCTTACAACGATTTACACATCACAGAATGCAGATTATGTCATAGTGGATAAGGCGACCAAAATCAGGGGAAGAAAAGTAGGAATGAAGTTCAAGGTGTTATCAAATGCAGACATTGAAAAGATATTACATGTTGCAAAGACGGGGCTTGACTTTGTGGTAGTAGAAGTGAAAGATTGGAAGATAATTCCACTTGAGAATATTATCGCAAAACTTCACAAAATTCACACAAAGATATTTGCTATTGCCAATTCACCCGAAGAGGTACGAAAGATGTTCTCCATACTTGAGATAGGGGTTGACGGTGTCATATTCTCTACAAGTTCTCTAAATGAGGTAAAGGAGGCACTAGTATATCTAGGAACAAAGAACTTTGATCTCAAGCCAGCAAAGATTCTTGAAATAAAAGAGGTTGGAAATGGTGAACGTGTTTGTGTTGATACAGCTTCCATGCTTGGTCGTGGAGAGGGAATGCTGATAGGAAGCAGGGCAAATTTTTTGTTTTTGGTTCATAATGAGTCGGTAGGATCTTCTTTTACATCTCCCCGACCATTTAGGGTCAATGCGGGAGCCGTCCATTGCTATACATTATCACCAGATGGAACCACCAAGTATCTTTCAGAACTCGAAACAGGATCTGAAGTACTAGTAACTGATTCTCATGGTAGGGCCAGAAGAGCTACTGTTGGCCGCTCAAAAATAGAAAGTAGACCCATGTTAATGATAAAAGCTCAGATTGGCGATGAGGTGGGCGGCATAATTGCCCAGAATGCAGAGACGATTAGATTTGTCCGTCCAAATGGTCATCTAGTATCTGTAACACATCTCAAAAGGGGAGATGTTGTACTTGCATATTCCAAGCCAGCTACTGGGAGACACTTTGGCATGGAAGTAGATGACGAATACATCATTGAGAAATAACATACCATTCTGAAATTTTATCATAGTATTTTTCATAAAAATCTCAAACGTTCATCACATTATTATAGCGAATTTTCTTCCTAGTACACATTGAGCCTTCGCTGTAACATATGTTCACAGGAAATAGATGAAAAGGAAATGGAGAGTCACATAAACACACAACAGCACAAGGAGAACAAACTAAAAATTTCTAAACCAAATGAAAGTGGATCTGATATCAGTGTCGTAAAGATGTGGTACAGTTCTAGTAATAATTAATGAAATTGACTGACATTAAAGAAAAAGAAGAAGTTATTTGAATTTCTTTTTTATTTGAACTATTTCAGCCATCTCTTCTCTGAGATGTTTTTTCAGGAGGGCCTCATGTTGACGCTTGTGTCTCCAATAGAGATTCATTACGGATTGTCTTGATCCGGCCCTCTTTAGTGCAGCAGTGTAGTTTCTATGGCTTTTTTCTACCTCTCGAAAATACGACTTGCTGTTTGTAGTTACCATGGCATGATTGACGATCCTTTATAGATAACCTTTACGATCCCAGGTTCGAACTAGCTAGAGTCAAGATGTTCTGGAAATTTCCAGTTCGGTATTAGCTGGGATTCCCGAAGCAGTGATGGTTCCATCACTCTCTTTGTTGCAATCTTGACATATTTCTCTGACTTGTCAACTCCTATGTACTTACGCTTCAGAAACCTGGCCATCTTGGGGGTTTGGCCACTCCCTGCAAATGGGTCCAAGACTAGGTCACCTACGTTACTATAAAGTTGAATCAGTCTATACGGAATCTCTTCTGGAAAAGCAGCTGGGTGAAACTTTCTGTAGCTTGGTGGTACAGGGGCAATATGCCATACTGAGTTTGCCATCTCCTTTTTCATAATATTGTCAATTCGAAGTCTGCTTTTCTTGTCCTTGACATTGTGAAATGGCTCCTTTCGTAGTATGATAATTTGTTCATGCATGATATTAGGATAATAATATGTTGGATACGGATGTTGCACTGTTACACGAAACCGCTTTTTGCCTCCAGTTACCTTGTTCCAAATTATCTCTTCAAAGAACTTCCAGCCATTATCATTTCTTGTCAATTCAACTGACAATAGTGCCGGTAAAGGTAGTTTGATTTTTCCTTCAATGATTTCATTTCCTATAACAATACAACAATAACCTCCTGGTTTGGTTACTTGATAAACCTGTGAGAACACTTGTTTC
>JBAVVB010000027.1:0-6405 GCA_049697075.1 Nitrosotalea sp. | reverse complement strand
ATTAATTGATTTGATAACGGTAGGAACAAAGACAACTGTGGTTCCTGTCTTTCTTGCACTTTCTAATGCATATGGAATCTCCCAGTGATTCTTTGGATTTGTTCTTGGAGTTACACCATCAAAGCTAAGATACAGATTATTCACACCTGCGAGTCTGACTTCTCGTAGTGCTTCTGGATCTAGAGCAAATCTGATTCCGTTTGTGTTCATCTGAATATGATCTACACCTTCTTCTTTCATTATTTTGATAACATCAGCAATGTCTTCTCTTAGCATTGGTTCACCACCGGTAATTTGCATAGAATTACCAGGAATTGGCCTTTCTGCCTTTAGAGTCTTCATCATTGCCCTTACCTGATCTTGTGTAGGCTCATACATGTATGCGCCTTCAAGACCTTTCTTTACATAGAAGAAGCAATACCAACAAGTCAAATCACATCTGTTAGTTACTATCATGTTTGCTAGTCCACTGTGTGAAAGATGGTTAGAACACAATCCACAGTTGTTTGGACAAGAACACTTGTCAATCATCACATTAGGAGCATGAGCACCCTTGCCATCCATCCAATAGGTGCTAAACTTCCTGTACATTTCGTATGAACCAAAGTAGAGTTCCTCACATTCACCATGTGTAGGACAGGTTTTTGTCATGAATACCTTGCCGTCTCTTTCAAAGACCTCTGCATCAAGTATCATGTTGCAGTCTGGACATATGCTTTGAGTAAACCTGATGGTAGACTTTTTACCCATAGTAGGAGTCTTTAGATTAGATATCTGAATTAGTTCCATGTCGTTATTGGCATATCTTAGGAAAGAGTATTTAATCCATTTCCAACAACACACCAGATGAATAGGTAGAACTCGTGCGTGTTTGGCCTGCGATCAAACTCCTAATTCTAGGTATATATATCATGGATCCTTCGATTGATATTACATGAGCCTTTCTGATAAGACTAGGAAGGCCCTTGAGAAAATGGGGCTTACAAGTTATGAGATAAAGACGTATGCTTCCCTCCTTAAGACTGGTCCAATAACAGCCTCTGACCTGAGTCAAAAGTCTGGAGTTCCCTATTCCAAGATATACGAGGTGCTAGGCACCCTAGAAGATAAGGGATGGATAGGCTCTGATGATTCGCGTCCTACACAGTATTTTGCAAAATCTCCAGCTACGGCCGTACAGACATCAAGACAGCAAACTGAGACAGATTTCAGAAATAATGAGAGTGTAATACTGAAGGAACTTACTCCACTTTACGAACAAAGCGGAACAAGCGAGAGACCTGACATTTGGATCATTTCTGGAGTCATAAACATAGCAACCAAGATTCTAGAGATGGTTGATTCTTGCAGAAATGAGGTACTGATCGCCATACCCAAAGTCGCTGAGGGCGTGGCAAAGGAGGCTCTACCAAAGCTTAGATTATTGCACGATAGAGGCGTAGATATCACTATTCTAGTATCCGAAGATGTTGACAATGACACATTAAAGTCGCTATCACGAGTATCCAAGGTTAAATTAAAAAAAGGACTTTTTGGAGGCGGTATCATCTCAGATAAGAGATATGTGGTTTTGTTACTTGGAGAAGAACTTGGTACCTCGGGTTCAAAAGAAGCTGTTGCCATATGGGCTGATCATTCCGGTCTTGCCGGTTTTGCGCGCGAATACTTTGAATATTTATTGAGAGAATCAAAAGACGTAAAGTAAGGTATGATGTGCAAAATATTATGAAAGACCAAGAAGTCCTGTTTGTTGGAACTGCAGAAGCTGAACATGTTGAGATGTACTTAAAGGCAATATGGCACATAAAGGAAGGTGGAGATCCCGTAAAGATAAGTACGATAGCAAAGATGCTAAATGTAAGACAGCCAAGCGTCGTGCAGATGTTAAAAAAACTTGATGACACCAAACTTGTAAACTACAACAAAGGCGGAGTTTCCCTAACTAAGAATGGAGAACAAATCGGTTCCAACATGATGCGAAATAGTAGACTGCTTGAAGTCTTGATGGATAGTGCCCTTAAGGTTGACATTGATGAAGAAATGGTTTGCGGAATAGAGCATCACATGAATGAACAGTTCACAGACGCCTTATGTACAATGTTAAAGCATCCAAGAAAATGCCCCCATGAACATGATATCCCACGTGGAAAGTGTTGTAAGGTTTAGTTTTGAAATAGGTTATATCACGGATTAGGTTTTGAAAGAAGTATGACTTGTTTCTGTGGTTGCGAGACATATGTGAAGGATTCTAATGGCTTCAAAGTTGGTTGCGTCAAATGCAGTCATGGCCCTCAGAACCACGAAGAGAGTTTCAAGAATACACCGGTTACAGAAGGAAGCCAAAAACGCGGTTCTTTGAGTTAGTTATTCGCCAATAATCTTTACAAGCACACGTTTTGATCTTCTCCCATCAAACTCACCATAGAATATCTGTTCCCACGGTCCAAAATCAAGTTGGCCATTTGTTATCGCAACTACAACTTCTCTTCCCATGATTTGTCTCTTAAGATGTGCATCTGCATTATCTTCTCCTGTTTTATTATGTTCATATTTTGATATTGGTTCATGAGGCGCCAAGCTTTCTAGCCATCTCTCATAGTCGTGATGAAGACCGCTTTCATCATCGTTGATAAATACACTAGCCGTAATATGCATCGCATTAACAAGACATATGCCTTCCTTGATTCCACTCTTCTGAATTATTTTTCGTACATCAGGTGTAATATTCACAAATCCTCTTCGTGATTGAACATTAAACGCAAGATATTCAGTGAATGATTTCATGGTATGGCGTAGTTTCTTATTTCATAAAAATCAAGTGCAGGCTCAGAACTCAAGATCCTTCTCATCAAATCAAAGGGATTTGGTCATCAACGCCTGCAGCAAGTAATTTTTCTCGTTCCTAATTGAGTCTTTCAAGAAGCTTGATAAAAGGCGGGTGTGAAATCTATACAAATGGTAACAATCGACGCCACCTGTTCACTTGAAAGTTTTAGGAAATTTGTAGTCCTAAGTACATGTAATTCATTTGTTCCAGAAAGTTACCTAGAAGATTATGAAGTATTTCCGGAGCGTGAGACTTCGCCTGGTCTGATCTACGTCGAGGCAGCAGATAAGGTAACTCTCAAGAAGATCCGCGATATGATTTTTGTAAACGCAAAAGAGGTTCTTGGCATAATTTATTCGTCAAAAAGTGGCAATACAAATCTAAAGTGGAGACAGATCAGGCGCACCAGCGGAAAGGTAACTGGCGAGGCATCAACCAATACGCTTGTAAACTTGACTGAAGCAGGAGTAATAACACAAGAATGGGTTCAAAACTACCTGAGGAAAAAGGCAGAAGAAAAACAGGTCAAGCCCGACGAATTAACGAATTAGATCACTCTTTTTTATTATTGTAGACTCTTATAGGATACAAAGTTGATTACAAAGAAAATCGATGAGAATTCAATTGCATTAATACCAGAAGAGTCTGATGATCTTTTTACATTACGAAGGATCATACGTAATCATGACAGAATAATAGGGGATACTACCCGTGTTATAAAACAAGAAAAAGACTTTGCAAGACCTGATAGAGGAGAAAGGATCAAGATTCGTGTTGCGTTAGATGTAGAAAAAATCTCTATTGATGATGTTGTAGATAGATTAAAAGTTCACGGAGTCATAACAGAATCAGACAGTGAATCAGTTAGCAAGGGTTCACATCATTCCATAACTCTTAGAATTGGCGAACCAATAACTCTGATTAAGAAAAATTGGAGTGATATTGAAAATAAATTGATTTTTGGAAAGAAAGATACTGGTAGCTTCTTACTTATTGCGATAGACACTACTGATTGCGGTATAGGAAGATTGACTGGTACTCATCTCAAGATCATACCTAACCTATACTCTGGCGCGAGTGGCAAGAGATACAAATCTAAATTCAATATAGAAGATTTTTTCAAAGAGGTTCAAGGCGCAGTGTCATCCACAATAAGGGAGGGGGATGAGATCATAATATTTGGTCCCGGAGAAACAAAAAAAAGGTTGGGAAACTTTCTTTTTGAATTACCAACTATTAAGATGCACACAATTCGTGTAATCGATGGCATTGATTCAAGTGGAGAAGACGGCATCTACACATTTATCAAGTCAGAAACGATGCGACAGGCACTAACCAAAAGTAAGATTGCAAAGGTATCTTCTATTTTAGATGAGATAATGCTAATGGTAAATAAAAAAATTAACAAGTTTACAATGGGTTTTGAAGAAACATCAAGAGCAAATGAAGCAGGAGCTGTACAATCACTGGTCTTCTCTGACAAGATTTTTGAAAATCATGATGAAGATAAGATTATCGCATTTCTAAATCAAGCCGAAGGGAAGGGAGTAGAGGTATACGCAGTAGACTCGACAACAGACGTCGGCCTTAGGATCTCATCTCTTGGAGGCATTGTCTCTCTTCTTAGGTTTAGTCTGGCGAGTTGAATTCATGAGCCAAATCCCATAGGATGTGTTTACCGAGTCCATTTTTAGCTCCACAATTTCCGGAACTTGGTATGGATGTGTTTTTGCAATCTCTTTTTTGAGCAATTCTTTTGTTTTTGTTGTAGTCTTGAAAAGTGCCAAAAACTCCTCAGCATTTTCTGTCTTTTTTTCCCATGCATATACAGAGTTTATTTTTGTATAATTAACACATGCCGCTAATCCCTTGTTCACTATCATATTTGCGATTTTAGATATGGATTTTTTGTTTGGATATGTTGAAACTATCACAATTCCCATATAGCAACTGATAAATTTGCCCTGACTAAAAAGAGTATCAATTAATTTGGCATTTGGATTTTTGCAGCAGAATTCTATCATCTATGTTCTGATTGCATGGTTTATTGTATTTGCGATAGCAAAGGTCTCAAAACTGGACAAACGCGGCTTTGAGGTAAAACCATACAGCATAACCTACAAAAATCAAAACGTTCAGTTACTTTTGACCAGACTTTTGGGTAGAACGGAACGTGCAACAAGAATTTTCTCAAATGCAAGTGTCGTATTGGGATTTATAATGATGGGCGCTGGTTTTTGGTATCTCATTTCTAATCTTTCCAACTTCTTTGTAAAGCCAGAAGCATTTGCAGAGATGACTGTACTCATACCCGGAGTTACAATTCAATCAAGTGCCAACATAGCATATTTTCTTCTTGCCGTTCCGATTGTGCTAGTAATGCACGAAGGTGCACATGGAATAGTAGCAACCCTTGAGAAGATAAAGATCAAGACAGGGGGCTTTGCTGTCTTTATTGCGCTATTTGCAGGTTTTGTAGAGCCCGATGAGGAAGAATTTGCAAAAGCAAAAAAAATATCACGACTCAGAGTAATAGGCGCAGGTGCAACATCAAATCTCATGTTCTCTTTCGTAATTGCCGGCCTTCTTTTGTTCAATCCATCCTTTGCCCTAATCATGCCAGACGGTATACGAAACGTACTCTATAGTGAACCCTTAGGCGTTCCAATAATTTCTGTAGAACCGGGCTCAGGAGCTGAAAAGGCAGGATTACAAAAAGACGATATCATAACTGAGATTAACGGAGTTCACATAGCTCTTCCACAAGACTTTGCAAAAGTTCAGCTAAAGCCTGGAGATACTGCAACTGTAACTCTTACCAGACAAGGACAAACTCTTCAAATTCCTGTGATAACTACTCCATCAAAAGATGATCCTCAGAAAGGCATGCTTGGAATCATGAGAGCTGCGTTACCTTCCTATCAGCCAGTAGTACCTTATTACATACACTGGAGTCCAGAGGTATTCATGTTTTTGTTGTGGTTGTGGATGCTATCATTTTTCATTGGAATATTCAACATGTTACCTTTGCCTATACTTGATGGCGGCAAATTTGTTCATAGCATAATTGAAAAGAGAATGTCTGAAAAAGCATTGAAAGGAACTATGTTGTCTCTGTACACCTTTACTTTCATTTTATTTGCGCTAAACATAGCACTATCAGCACTCAAATCAGGTTTTATTACAATTTAAGAAATTCGAAACAAAATATAGTTAAATTGAGGAATGAGAAGACTTGGTCATGAAATGTGATTGGTGCGAAAATACAACAGTTTATTCTAGGAAATATTCGGGAGAAAATCTTTGTTCAGATTGCTTTTCAAAGTCAATTGTACGAAAGACTGCAAAAACTATCTCAAAATACAAGATGATCAATGGTGGAGACGTGGTGGGTGTTGCTGTTTCTGGCGGAAAAGATTCACTGTCTCTCTTACACATATTGAAGCAAATTTCATTGAATCATGACTTTACGCTCAAGGCGATTACAATCGACGAGGGAATTCCCGGATATAGAGACGAGGCATTAGAGATAGTAAGAAATTTTTGCAACAAGATTCAGGTTGAGCATGATGTTTATT
>JBAVVB010000026.1:0-4305 GCA_049697075.1 Nitrosotalea sp. | reverse complement strand
ATCGTATACTATTATCTCCAAGTCTTTTGTGATTACACTTTGAAGCGAAAATGGGCCTATGATGCCGGGAGGGTATTCTTTTTTTACTGCTGACACAAACTTGTCTCCTGCCTCTATTACCTTTTCTAGCAACGATTCGCGTATGCTGGCAGGCGTGTGGCCAACCTCAATATTTTGTAGTTCTATATTTGTCTCAAGTTGTTGCTTTGCTGGCAATGAAACAAAATCATGAATGTTTGTCTGCAGCCTCCTTTCAATTCCAAGAAAATCTACCTCGTCTGATATTGGTGTATGGAAATAATTAAAATTAAAGTAGGTACCAACTATGAATTCTTCAATACTTGCAACCTTTAATGCATCCCTTGATATCAATCCCTGTCTGATTTTCTTTTCAGTCTTGTCTTTGTAATCTGAATAAGATGTTGCTATAAAGAAAGCCCTTTCTAGCTTGCGTGTCTTTTCTTGAACCTTTACTATGACAGGTCTGTCTATGTCTTTTGGGTCTTTGAAGATTCTGGGCAGCCTTATCTTGGCCTTTTGTAGTAAATAGTATTGATTCTTCTTGTGTGCTCGTTCTTCTGCTTGAAAGAGTGCACGATTTCCAAACAACGGTACATTGAACTTGTTTTCTACTGACTCATATCCAAGATATGCAGTAAGGGCTCTATGTGGAACTATTATGGTGTCTGATGACCTAAGTCTTGATTGCATTTTGGGCAAGAGCATGTCTTTGAATTTATTAACTATGATAATTTCGTCGGCAATTCGTGAAAATCTTTTGTACGGAACTTCCCTGCCTTTCTGGCATACCACTATTGTCCTAAAATCTTCATCCTTGGCACCATCCATTATTTCAAGGGCAGAATGGCTACCAAGTGAGCCTATGGAAAGATCCGAGTATTCTTTTACTATTTTTTGAATCTCTGATCTTTTGATCAATGGAATATCTCTTTTTGTATGGGTAAAAAAGCGTTCTTTACTTGAGTTCTTCTTTGTCTTTGAACTCTCTTAGTTCCTTGTCTGCTTCAATTCTTCCTTTCTCGTATTCTCCTTTTGCTTTGCCAAATGTTCTAGCTAGCTCTGGGATCTTCTTTGCTCCAAAAATAAGCACTGCGATAACTACAACGATAATTATTACATTCTCATATGCCATGAGTGCTCTTAATGCGGCAGATCAAGATTTAAGTGTTGCAATCTGACTTGTACGTCTCTCTGAGAGGAACATGCCTATGAGGTATAATCCTATCAGCGGTCCTGCAACAAACCACATTGTAACGCCGCTCCCATCAGGTGTTATCGCAGCTCCTAAAATCACCATGGCAATTACGGCCCACTTTATGTTGTTTCTCCAAAATTTTTCACCGACCATTCCAGAAGCAGTCACTGCATACATTATGAGTGGAAGCTGAAATGATATGCCAAATGCAAGTGCAAACTGCAATACAAATGTAATAAAGTCTACCACGTTAAGAAATGTAAGAAGACCTGCAGACTCGCCATATTTGTAAAGAAACGCTAACGTGTATGGAGTAACAACCAAGTATGAAAACAGACAACCTGCTGCAAAAAGACCAATCGCAGGAAATGTGGCAGATTTTATCATTTGCGCCTCTTTCTTGCCAAGTGCTGGTATCAGAAATCCCATGAACTCTCTTATTATAACTGGCATACTTATGGCAACGCCAAGCAGAACTGCGATATAGAACTGTGCAAAAAATGCTTGTCCTGGTGCTGTTTGAATTAATTGTACTGAAGGCGGAAGCAGATTGTGTTTCATAACCACTGTGGCTTGCGCTGCAATGTTGTTGAAGGGACTAAAAGTTGGATAGTACAGGTGAATCCCATTGTAGATAAATGGATTCAAATGGAATCCTAGAATAAAGAAAGTAACAATTCCTACTGCAATGATCATCTTGAAGACTCGCTTTCTTAGCTCCTCCAGATGCTCCATGATCGTCATTGACCTATCCATCAGAGATCTTAGACTTTGTCAAAACCCTATTTATCTACTTGCCAGGTATGGGGAGAATCTTGCTTGAAGGCAAGTTACTTTGTTCCTGTTCGGGGACTGAAAAATTCTCCAATTCCACAGTTAATTCTGTACTTGCCTCAAAGGTGTCGCCTATCTGAACTGCAAGGTCTGCTATCTCATTTGGTGTATAGATCTCCTTTGAATTCTTCAAAAATATTCTACTGCCTTTTTCTGCTGGCTCACCACCAAACTTGCCCTTGAGAAAATCGGTTATCTTTTCTATCTCTTGCTGAGCTATCTGATTGTGATAAAAGACTATACCATGAATGGATGTGTAATCCCACGGGGTGCCATTTCTGTAACAGAAAACTCCAAAATGCGTACCCTTGTCATCCTTGGTACATTTTATTTCCCAAATTAGGACTTTTTTTGGATCATACTGTGCCTTTCTGAGATCTTCTATTGTTAATTTCCAATATCTCAATCGACTCATACAGTCATTGAAATAAATATGCGATTATAAAATTGTGTGCATGGAACTTATTCCTAAAGACCGCCTTGACCTCTTGTCTGAAATGGAAGAAAGATATGAGAAAAAGGACAAGGAATATTTTGTCAACCTATTAGATAATGAAGACTTTGTAATTAGGTGCAGAGCAGTTTGTATTCTAGTGGATATGGGTGGCGAAGACGTTGTTCCATATATTGCAAGTGTGCTAAAGGAAGATTCCAATGAATTGGTAAGACACGAGGCCGCATTTTCTCTAGGGCAGATGTGTCTTAGAAGCGGAATATCTCCACTAGAAGATGCAACTCGTAACGATCCTAGTCTATTTGTTAGACATGAAGCAGCTGTGGCACTTGGCGTGATTGGATCTCAAGACGCAAAAGAGACACTGCAAAAAGCACTCGAGGATTCAAGCGAACAGGTAAGAGACTCTGCAGTAGTTGCACTGTCTAACTTGAAGTTTATGGAAAGTCTTTGCAAGAACGAGCGATTTGCAAAGTTGACTGGCGGCTAAATTGGCGTAACTAGTGTTCCTTCTGGAGTTGACTTGAAATCGTATATTGCATCTATGTTAGAGTTTTCAAAGATCTCTGAATCATGTGTAATTATGATGAACTGAGATATGGCATCCACGTTTGATTCAAAAGCCTGTGAGAGCACACTTACGAGAGACTTTCTCCTCTCTTGATCCAAGTGTGTAGTTGGCTCGTCAAGAATGATGAAATTCAGGCTCGATGACCCCATGAGGTGTGCCATGCCAAGACGTAATGCCAGTGCAACACTTACCTTCTCTCCTCCGCTCAATGATTCTAAATCCAATGTGGAATTACCAGAATAGCACGTAATTCCAATATCCCTTGCTTTGTCTTCAAGAATTATTCTCTGAATTTTTACGTTAAATGTAGCCAAGTACTCTGAGGCCTTTTGTGATATCGTTCCAAGTGCCCATGAGCGGAGGCTTGTGGCAACAGGACCGTCCCTGTTGTAAATCTGACCACGAATAGTTTCAAGACTTGAAACATATTGTCTTACATGATGAAGCTCCTCTAATACCTGAGAAATTTTCTTAGCCTCTTCTTTGTGAAACTCTAGTCTAGTGGCCATAGCACCGAGTTCTTGATCTAGTGTACTGAGAAGTTTTCGTTGCGGTTCGAGTTTTGACTTGATGTTTCTAAAGCTTACAACATCAAAGTCTTTTGTCTCTTCTATTAATGACAATATTGATCTTATTGCATCAGTTGAATACTCATCTATTGCAAACTGTGTCAGATTTCCTGTTGTACTGACTTCGAGAGGAACTTCTTTGATATTGGTTTGTAAACTCGAAATTTCTTCTTTTAGTCTTGACAAATCCTCTTGGCTCTTGATGTTGTTTGAGGACAGGACGCTTTCTGCCTTTATGATCTGCTGAGTTTTCAAATCCATCTCTTTTTTCTTGTTTTGATTGACAAATTCTTCCTGAGCGAGAATCTCTCCTTTCTTTCTTAGAATCTCAAGTTCTGTACGTAGATGTTCTTCTTCAAACAATGGATTGACGTGGTCCACTTTGGAATCGCATACAGGACATTTTCCGTCTATCATCTGTAACTTGCCAGCAATCTCTTGCTGTCCTCTTATTTTGGCTATTTTTTCACCTATCTCTTTTGATTCATTTCGTATTCGTTCCATGTCGTGCTGTACTTGTCTTGTCTCATGGTCCACCTGTGGTTTGGTAGATAGAATTGGTAAACTACTAGCACATTCAGCAATTCTTCTTTCTTTTTCAGCAATCTCTCTTTTGATGGATGTTACGGCATTTTTTAGGTATAGTACAAGTTCGTCTTTT